>JAPWUT010000084.1 GCA_028275425.1 Anaerolineae bacterium
CCCCCACAGCCCCCTGCCATGGGGCTTCGCCCCCCTGGGCCCCCGTTTTTGCCCGCCCTCGTGGGCTAAGGGTTCGCTGGCGTTTTGGGTCCCACTCGTGGCGGGTTGCTAATGTGGGCGACTTTTCCCCTTCTTAAAGTTTCGTGGGGGGACACCTCCCACAGCCCCCTGCCATGGGGGCTTTGCACCCCTGGACCCCCCAATTTTGCCCACCCCCGTGGGCTTAGGGTTCGCCGGCGTTTTGGGTCCCACTCGTGGGCGGGGTGACAGGAGTTAGCTGCTCGCCCCTTCTTTGAAATTTTGGGGGCACATCCCCCAAGACCCCTGGGAGGGGGCTGCGCCCCCTCCACCCCCTTTTCCCACCCTTGTAGGCTTAGGGTCTGCCGGTGGCTTGGGTTAACCTCTCCCCCCGGCCAACCCTGCCAAATTTTCCCCCTTCCCTCGCAGGGAAGGGGGTCAGGGGGTTAGGTCGGAAAAGCCCTCTCCACCCCCGGTTTAATGTAGGGTTTGTGTTGCTTTAAGGCCTTTTTCCGTGATGAACCAGAGTCTTTCTACCCCAGCTACTTTGCAGGAGCTCTTTAAAGGGCAGCCTTCGCAACGGAAGGAGCAGTCCGGCACACGCGAGGTAAGGTAGCCCATCCTCTCCAGGTCATCCAGCATGGCTTTGAGCATCTCTTCACTGAGGCCAAGGCTATAAGCCAGCTCTCTGAGGCTTAATGCTTCCCCTTCGGCAATCTTCTTAAGGACTTCCTTGAGCACCTTCCTTCCCTCTCCTGAAGTCTACAAACTTGTATCCCACCCCCTTCTCCGTAAGGATGTAGCGAGGGTTAGAGGGGTCCGGCTCTATCTTCTGGCGCAGGTAGTTGATGTAGAGCCTGAGGAGGTTGACATCGTCCCGGTATTCCCTACCCCAAACTTTGGATAGAAGCATGTCGTGCGGCATAACCCAGCCCGCATTGTTCACAAGGTGATAAAGGAGGCGGTGTTCGGTGGGGCGAAGTTTGATTTTCTGCCCCCTGACTATGACCTCACGGTTGCGGAAGTCTATGGTCAGGTCATCGTCTATTTTCACTGCTTCGCTGGCCGGAACGATGGCCAATACTCTCCTAAGGACTGCCTTTATCCGGCTTACCAGTTCCCTCGGGCTGAAGGGCTTGGTTATGTAATCATCGGCCCCAAGCTCAAGCCCGCGGATTTTGTCTTCCTCATCTTTCCTTACCGTGAGCATTATCACCGGGACCTGGGAGAATTCCCGCAGGTATTCCAGGACTTCAAAGCCATCAAGGTCAGGGAGCATCACGTCCAGCAATACTAAGTCGGGAAGCTCTTTGCGGACTTTTTCCAATGCTTCCATGCCGGTGTAAGCTTCGGAGACCCGGAAGCCTTCAAGCTCCAGGTTCATCCTTATAAAGTCCACAAGCTTCTTTTCATCGTCCACTACCAGGATTAGCTTGCCTTTGAATTCCATCGCTTTTCTCCTTCAGCTCTTGAATTTCCAGCTCTAACTTCCTTACCTTGAAGACGAGTTCCTCCAAAAGCCTTCGGTTGAACCCGACGAGGTCGGCCAGGAGGCCGATGAGGCAAATCTGGAAGCCGACTATGGATAGAATCGCCGCCAGGATTAGGGATTGGATGTGCCCGGAGCCCCTGCCGATGAGGTAGAAGTAAAGAAAGCGGAGCCCAAGGAGCACGCCACCTCCTATGCTCAGGCTTCCCATAAGGAGGAAAACTTTGAGGGGCCGATACATGGTGTAAATGCGCAGGATTGTGGAGAAGGAGTGGGCAAGGTATTGCGAGATGCTTCTCATCAGCCGGGAGGGCCGGGAAGGGGGATTGGTTTCAATCGGAATGTATTTTACCGGGATTTTCTGGGCGCCGGCTTGGATTAGCGTTTCCAAGGTGTAAGAATACTCGCTTAGGACTATTGTTTTAAGGGCAGCTTGGCGGCTCAGTGCCCGGAAGCCGCTGGTGGCATCGGGGATTTTCATGCCTGCTGCCATTCCTACTATTTTGCTCCCAAAGCTTTGGAGGAAGCGCTTGAGTGCAGGAAAGTGCGGCACTTTGGTTACTTCCCGGTCCCCCACCACGATTTCCGCTTCCCCCCTGAGGATGGGCTCAATCAAGAGGGGAATGTATTTTCCAGGGTATTGGTTATCGGCATCGGTGTTGACGATGATATCGGCACCAAGCCTTAGCGCTTCTTCCAAGCCAGCCATGAAAGCTCTGGCCAGCCCCATGTGCCAGGGGAGCTTGAGGATGTGGTCCACCCCCATCTCTTGGGCCACCCTGACAGTCCCGTCCGTGCTTCCATCGTCTATGACCAGGATTTCTACTTTGTCCACGCCAGGGATAGCCTTCGGAAGGTCGTTCAGGGTTTGGGGCAGGGTTTTTTCCTCGTTGTAGCAAGGTATCTGGATTATGAGCTTGGTCATTCCCGGTTCTCTCCTCAGAGGGGGATGTTGCCGTGCTTCTTGGGAGGGTTTGTATCGCGCTTGTTCTGGAGGGCCTTGAGGGCTTCTATGAGGCGGGGGCGTGTTTCGTGGGGTTCTATCACATCGTCTATGAATCCTCGAGAGGCCGCTACGTAGGGGTTAGCGAACTTGGCCCTGTATTCTTCAATCAGCTTCTCCCTCAAGGCTTCGGGGTCGGAAGCTTGCTCCAGTTCTTTGCGGAAAACTATGTTCACAGCCCCTTCAGGTCCCATCACCGCTATTTCAGCAGTGGGCCAGGCCAGGACGAGGTCACCCCGGATGTGGCGGGAGTTCATGACGCAGTAGGCACCGCCGTAGGCTTTGCGGGTTATCACCGTGATGCGAGGGACGGTGGCTTCGCAGAAGGCGTAGAGGAGTTTGGCCCCGTGGCGTATTATTCCGCCATGCTCTTGGGCCACTCCGGGCAAGTATCCGGGCACGTCTTCAAAGACTACAAGCGGTATGTTGAAGGCATCGCAGAAGCGGACGAACCTGGCCGCCTTCACCGAGGCATCTATGTCAATTGCTCCGGCTAAGACTTTGGGCTGGTTGGCCACTATCCCCACGCTGTAGCCACCGAGCCGGGCAAATCCAACTACGATGTTGGGAGCATAGGAGGCATGGACCTCAAGGAACTCGCCTTTGTCCACAACCCTCCTTATCACCTCCTTGATATCGTAAGGCTTGGTAGGACTTTCAGGGACGATTCCATCCAACTCCGGGTCCTGACGGTTGGGGTCATCATCGGTGGGCACGAACGGCGGGTCTTCCATGTTGTTCTGGGGGATGTAGCTTAAGAGGCTTCGGATTATCTGGAAACAATGGTCTTCGTTATCGGCGACGAAGTGGGCAACCCCGCTTTTGGTGGCGTGGACATCGGCACCGCCGAGTTCTTCAAATGTTACTTCTTCCCGCGTGACCGCTTTTATCACTTGCGGGCCGGTTATGAACATGTGGCTTATTCCCCTTACCATTATGATGAAATCGGTGATGGCCGGGGAATAGACTGCTCCTCCGGCGCACGGCCCCATTATGGCCGATATCTGGGGGATCAGGCCTGAGGCCAAAGTATTGCGCAGGAAAATCTCGGCGTAACCGGCAAGGCTCATGACTCCTTCTTGAATCCGCGCTCCTCCGGAGTCGTTGAGGCCGATTATGGGAGCACCGTTCTTCATGGCCATGTCCATAACCTTGCAGATTTTGGCCGCATGGGCTTCCCCCAGGCTTCCCCCGAACACCGTAAAATCCTGGGCGAAGACAAAGACTTGCCTTCCGTTAATCGTCCCCCAGCCGGTTACTACTCCATCCCCAAGGTATTTCCTTTCGGCCATCCCGAATTCGGTGGCTCTGTGGGTTACAAAGACGTCAATCTCTCGGAATGACCCCTCATCCAGGAGCCTTTCCAGCCTTTCTCTGGCGGTGAGCTTGCCTTTGGAGTGCTGGGCTTCAATGGCCTTTGCTCCACCGCCAAGGCGAGCTTCTTCCTTCCTTTTCCTGAGGTCATCTATGAGTTCGTTTATGCCCATGGTTCGCCCTCCTTTCAAGGCTTCAAGTTTAATAAACCCCGCAGGTTGAGGGAAGCTTTCAGTTTGCGGAGCTTTCGGCCTCTTGCAGGAATTCTTTAATCCTAAGGGCGAGCTTTGGAGTGATTCCCGGTACGGAGGCAATTTCTTCTACTGTCGCTTTCCTCAGCGCTTCCAAGGAGCCGAAGTGTTCCAGGAGAGCGCGACGGCGTTTCGGCCCTATCTCCGGGATGGCTTCAAGGGAAGCGGATAGGGTTTCTTTCCTGGCCAGCTCGTGGTGGTAGGAAATGGCAAAGCGGTGGGCTTCGTCCCGGATGCGCTGGAGGAGGGACAAGGCTTTGGAGCCTTGGGGAAGCTTCACCGGCTCTTCGCTCCCGGGGACGAAAATCTCCTCCTCCCTCTTGGCCAATGCGGCCACAGGTATATCCTCTATGCCCAGTTCTTCCAGCACTTTCAGGGCAACCCCAAGCTGCCCTTTCCCTCCATCTACCAGGACCAAGTCTGGCCTGTGGGGCCATGGCTCATCGGAAGCAGCCAGACGCAGCTCGCTATCCCTGGCTTCCAAGTAGCGCCGGAAGCGCCTTTCCAGCACCTCTTTGAGCATGGCGTAATCGTCAATCCCCTCAACCTCCTTTATCCGGAAGCGGCGGTAGAGGCCCTTCCGTGGTGAGCCGTTGACGAATACCACCATGCTTCCTGTAGCCCACTTCCCCTGGATGTGGGATACATCGTAGCATTCAATACGGACGGGAAGCCTGGGCAAGTCCAGGGTTTCTTCCAGCTCGGCCAGGGCTTCCATCCCCCTTTTCTTCTCCCTTTCCCGATTTTCCCTCAAAGCTTCCAAAGTCTCAGCAGCGTTGTGGGAAGCCATGCGCAGTAGCTCGCTTTCCGCCTCATCCCTTGGGAGCCTGAGCTTGACCTCTCCGCCGCGGCGGGAGGTAAGCCATTCCTCAATGACGGTGGCTTCTTCAAGCCCTTCGGGGATTATAACCTCGGGAGGGATGAAGGCTGCTTTCTGGTAGAACAGCTTGAGGAAAGAACCCAAGATTTGGCCTTCCTCCAGCTCGGCCCCTTCCAGGAGGAAGTATTCCCTGCCCACCAGCTTACCGTTCCGGACGAAGAAAACTTGGACGCAGGCCTCTTCTTCCGAGCGGGCATAGGCGATGAAGTCCTTGTCTTCCAAGGAGGGGGAAACCACCCGCTGGTGCTGGGAAATCTTCTCCAAGGCAAAAATTTGGTCCCTTATGGCTGCTGCTTTCTCAAAGGCCAGAGCCGAAGCCGCCTCCTCCATTTTTGCCCGCAGCTCCGCTATTATCTCCTCCGTTCGCCCCTTGAGGAAGAGAATTATCTGCTCCACCATAGCCCGATATTCTTCCGGTGACACTTCCCCCGTGCATGGCCCCACGCATCGGCCGATATCGTAGTAGAGGCAAGGGCGCACCCTCTTGCCGGGGGATGGGTCGGAACAGGTGGCGTAGGGGAAAATCTTGCGGATTAAGTCCATGGTCTGGTGGAGGGCGGATGTGGAAGTGTAGGGGCCGAAGTAGAGGGAGCCATCCTGCTCCATCCTCCTTGTGACCAGGATGCGGGGGAAGGTTTCGTGCCAGGTGATTTTGATGTAGGGGTATTGCTTGTCATCCCGGAGGCGGATGTTGAAAGGCGGGCGGTACCTCTTTATGAGGTTGCATTCTAAAACCAAAGCTTCTACTTCGTTTTGGGTCAGGATGAACTCTACCGAGGCTACTTTCTCGGCCAGGAGGCGGGCCTTGAGGGAAGAGCGGCTTGAGGGCTGGAAATAGGAGCGGACCCGGCTCCTCAGGTTCACGGCCTTGCCCACGTAAAGGACTTGGCCTTTGGAGTCTTTGAATATGTAAACCCCGGTTTCAGGTGGTATAGCTTTAAGCTGCTCCTCTATCATGAGCAGGCTTTACTCCGGCCATCATCAGGCCTATAGTCCTAACATCCGCTTCCTGAGCATCCATTATCCCCATTATTTGGCCCTCGTAGATTACGGCGATGCGGTCACTCATGCACATGATTTCTTCCAAGTCCTCGGATATGAGGAGGATGGCGCCACCTCGGTTGCGTTGCTCAATGAGCTGGCGGCGCACGTAATCCGTTGCCTTTATGTCCAGCCCATAAGTAGGATGGGCCGCTACGATAAGCCTCGGCTGGCCGCTTGTTTCCCTGGCCAGTATTAGGCGTTGGATGTTCCCGCCGGAAAGAAGCTTGGCCGGGGTATTCAAGCTGGGAGTGATGATTTCAAACTCCTTCACTTTCCCATCGGCGAACTCTTCAGCCTTGCGGTAGTCCAGTATGAAGCCACGGCAGAATGGAGGATGGCGGTATAGCTTTAGGATGAGGTTATCCAAAACGCTCATGCTGGGGGCAAGCCCAAGGCTTATCCTCTCCTCCGGGACGTGAGCAACACCAAGGTCAGCAATCTCCCGAGGGGAGAGGTTTGTAATATCCTTGCCATCCAGGAGCACTCGCCCCGAGGAAGCTCTACGTAGGCCGGTTAAGACTTCCACCAGCTCCTTCTGGCCATTTCCCGCTACCCCTGCTATTCCCAATATTTCGCCTTCGCGGATGGAGAAGGAAATGTTCTTGAGCGCCGGCAAACCCTTATCGTTAATTGCGCATAGGTCTTGCACCTCTAAGACTACTTTCCCCTTCTCCTTCGGGGGCAAGGTGATATCGCAAATAGCCTGCTCCCCAACCATCATTTCCGCAAGCTGAGGGATTGTGACCTCAGAAGTCCTGGCCGTCCCTACAACTTTGCCCCTCCTTAGGACCGTCACCCTATCGCTCACTTCCATCACTTCCCTGAGCTTGTGGGTTATGAAGATGATGGTTTTACCCTCTCCGGCCATCCGCTTCAGGGCCTGGAATAGGTCTTGGGTTTCGCCTGGGGTGAGCATTGTCGTCGGTTCGTCCAGGATGAGGATGCGGGCGTTGCGGTAGAGGGCTTTGGCTATCTCCACCCTCTGCTTCTCCCCGGCCGAAATCTGCCAGACGTAGGCATCTAAGTCCAGCTTTAGGCCGTATTGCTCCAGCATCTTCTCTATGCTCTTGCGGGCCTTTTCCAGCGGGAAGAAGAAATTGCCCTTTAGCCCAAGCACTATGTTTTCCCCAACGGTGTGGGAAGGGATTAG
>JAPWUT010000085.1 GCA_028275425.1 Anaerolineae bacterium
GGCACTGGGATGGCCTTCGGCGGCGGCTAAGTTCACAAGCCTGCCTTCAGCTAAGAGGTTTATGCGCCGACCATCAGGCAGGATATATTGGTCAACGTTCGGACGGATGCGGATTTTCTCAACCGCTAATTCTTCAAGGGCGGGGATGTTTATCTCTACATTGAAGTGGCCCGAGTTGGCTAAAATCGCACCATCCTTCATAACCAAGAAGTGTTCCCGGTCTATTACGTTTATGTCCCCCGTAGAGGTGACGAAGATGTCGCCAATTTTGGCTGCTTCCCGCATAGGCATTACTCTGTATCCATCCATGAGCGCTTCAAGGGCTCTAAGCGGATTGACCTCGGTCACAATCACGTTGGCCCCCATGCCTCTGGCCCGCATAGCTATGCCACGGCTGCACCATCCGTACCCGGCTACCACGAATGTTTTCCCCGCCAGTAGGACATTAGTAGCCCTGAGGATTCCGTCAATAGTTGATTGGCCTGTGCCGTAGCGGTTATCAAAAAGATGTTTGGTCATGGCATCGTTTACGGCAATTATCGGGTAACGGAGGGCTCCATCTTTGGCCATAGCTCTAAGCCTTATTACCCCAGTAGTCGTCTCCTCTGTCCCGCCTATCACCCCCTCCAGCAGTTCCGTCCGTTCCTTGTGAAGGGTTGAGACGAGGTCCGCTCCATCGTCAATCGTTATGTTGGGGCGATGTTCAAGGGCAGCATAGATATGGCGGTAGTAAGTTTCCCTATCTTCTCCCCTTATGGCATAGACTGGGATGCCTTCTTCCACAAGGTAAGCAGCCACTTCATCCTGGGTGGAAAGGGGGTTTGAAGCGCAAAGGACCAGGTCTGCTCCGCCGGCTTTGAGGGTTAGGGCTAAATTGGCGGTTTCGCTGGTTATGTGCAGGCAAGCAGAGATTCGGATGCCCTGGAGTGGTTTCTCTTTGGCGAAGCGCTCCCTTATGAGTTTAAGGACGGGCATTTCTTGGGCTGCCCATTCGGTCTTCTTCTTACCCTCAGGAGCGAGGGAAATGTCTTTGATGTGATAAGCTAAGGCTGGCATTTTCCCCTCCTTTAACTTTTTGTCTCAGGTATTGGCACATCCATTGCAACCCTTGTGCCCCTTCCGATGGCGCTTTCCACGCTCATTTCCCCACCGAGGGCTTCAATGTTCTCCCGTACTCCACTTATTCCTATTGCCCCGGAAGGCAGAACAGCTTCTACGTCAAAGCCAACTCCATTATCTTCCACTATGGCTTTGACCCTGTTGCCGGTGATGTCTATTGAGACCTGAACCTGGGAGGCTCGGGAGTGTCTGTGGACATTGTCCAAAAGTTCCTGTATGGCTCTGAAGAGCACTATCTCCACACGAGAAGGGAGCCGTTTCTCTTGACCGGTCAAGTTGAAGATGGTCTTTATGCCGGTTTTGCCTTCAAACTCTTGGAGGTAGAGCCGCAAGGTTGGGATAAGGCCTAAGTCATCCAGCATCATGGGGTGCAGGTTGAAAATGAAGTTGCGGATTTGTTGGAATGTTTCGCTGGCTGCTTTCTTGAGGTTAGCCAGCTCTTCTTGGGCCTTAGCCCTGTCGCGGGAGAATAGCCTCTCGCATATTTCCGCTTGGAGGATAAGGTTGGTGAGGGCCTGGGCCGGGCCATCGTGCATCTGGCGGGCCAGTTCCCTCTTCTCTTGCTCTCTGGCTTCAACAATCCTTAGGACGAGTTCGCTCGGTATTACCGCTTCCCTTTCGGGGGGCGCGGCCTCTTCCATCCTCCTCCCCAGGTCTAAGAGCCGGCGCAAGTGGCGAGCGTAGCGCTCTAAAGCTTTGTATTGACCTTCTATTTGTCCAATCCTTTCCCTCAAGGTCAAAAGTTGAACTTGGAGCGATTGGGCTTGCTTGTAGGCCTTTTGCACTTCCCTGGCCGGATAGCGGTCAATGTTCGCCTCCATCTGCCGGATTGTGACGGCTGCTTGGGCGCTCTGGGCCGTAAGTTTTTCTAACTCCATGCGGACTTGGCGCAGGAGGTCTTCGCTTTCCTTCAGTTCCTGGAGGACATTTTGGTATTCTTCAGCGCATTCCCTTAGGAATTGCAGGAGTTCTTCCATCTTCGCCTCCCAGTTCTTCAAGCCTTATCCATCCTCGCCTTACGGCGTAAAGGACCGCTTGGGTTCGGTCGTTGACGGCCAGCTTGCGGAGTATTGAGGTCAGGTGGTTTTTAACTGTCTGCTCCTTTATCCCCAGGTGGTGGGCTATCTGCTTGTTGGAATAGCCTTTGGCTATGAGCCTTAGTATTTCCAATTCCCTGGCCGAGAGGGGCTTGAAGAGATTGCCTGGCTCTCCCCCAAGCTCAACTGCAAGCCTTTCAAATTCGCCGATAAGCCAGTGGGCTACTGCTGGCTCTTTCAGAACCTCTTCCCCGATTAGGTAATACCCTTGGGCTACCATTTCTACTGCTTTCAGGAGTTTTTCGGGCTCAATTTCTTTGGTGAAATAGGCAGCAGCTCCGGCTTTTATGGCGTGGAAAAGTTGGTATTCGGCGTCAAAACCGGTTATGAGGATAACGGCCGTGTTCGGGCAGTGGATTTTGAGGTAACGGGTGAGCTGGAGGCCATCCATTATCGGCAAGTTTATATCCACGATGGCTATATCTGGCGAAAGCTTCTTGGCCATTTCCAGCGCTTCTTTCCCGTTGGAAGCTTCGCCTACCACCTCTATGTTCTCGTTCAGTTCCAAGATATGCCTGAGGCCTTGCCGGTATATCGGGTGGTCATCCACTAATAGGACTTTTATCACCCCATCCTCCTAAAGGGCGAAGGGGACGGTGATGTGAAGGAAGCACTCCTGAATTTTCAAATTCCCTCCAAGGGCACGAACCCGGGTGTAAAGGGGGATGATGGTGGAGAGCATTTCGGCTTTCTGCTCGTCAAAGGCCAAGCCATCGTGCTGGAGATTGAGCAGGAGAAGGTCTTTTTCTTTCTGGAGGGAAAGCTTTATTTTCCTTGCCTGAGCCGATTGGCAGGCGTAGAGGAGCGCTCCCTGGAAGATGCGGAAGAGGAACAAAGCCAGGAGGTCAGGGAGTCTATCGGGTAAGCTTTCAATGTTCAGTTCAATTTGGACCGGGAGGCCTTCAAGAGCTTTTCGGGCAAAGAATCTGAGCCCTTCGGCCATGCCCATTCTTATGAAATCGTCTGGGGGCTGAAGCCATAGGGTGATTCTTCTGAGCTCTTCCTGCAGCTTTTTCCGAATATCTGGCCCTTCCGCTTGGGTTAAGAGTTCTCCCAGCTCTACCAAAAGTTTAGTGGTTATTTCTCGCTCTCTTTCGGCCAAGTCTAACACGGAGCTTATCTCTAAGGGGTTTGCCTCTTTCTGGGCTGATAGCTCCAAGAGCATAAGTGCTTTCTTAAGGGTATAAGCGGCTTCTTGCAGGGGCAGTTCTCCCCGTTCAAGCTTTGAGCGTAGTTTCTGCAGGGCCTCTTCCACTTTGGGGAAAAGTTCCTCAACCTTCTCCATAAGATTCTCCCATCCTCAGTTCGGCCGAAGTATACCATAAGGGGGTAAGCTTTGGCAAAAGAGAGGAGTTAAAAAGTTCTGGGGGAACACCCCCCACAGCCCCCCGCCATGGGGGTTTCGCCCCCCTGGACCCCCGTTTTGCCCACCCCCGTTGGCTTAGGGTTCGCCAACGTTTTGGGTCCCACTCGTGGTGGGTGTGCTAATGGGGGCAACTCGCCCCCTCTTTCAAAATTCTGGGGGCACATCCCCCATGCCCCCTGGGAGGGGGCTGCGCCCCCTCCACCCCCTTTGCCCACCCTCGTGAGCTGAGGGTTTGCTGGCGTTTTGGGTCCCACTCGTGGCGGGGTTACTAATGCGGGCTACTCGCCCCTTCTTTTGAATTTGTGGGGGGACACCCCCCACAGCCCCCCGCCATGGGGGCTTCGCCCCCCTGAACCCCCGTTTGCCCACCCTCGCTGGCTTAGGGTTTGCCAGCGTTTCGGGTCCCACTCGTGGCAGGGTTTCCAGAGCGGGCTACTCGTCCCCTCTTTTGAATTTGTGGGGGGACACCCCCCACAGCCCCCGCCATGGGGGTTTCGCCCCCTGAACCCCCGTTTGCCCACCCTCGCTGGCTTAGGGTTTGCCAGCGTTTTTGGGGTTAAACTCTCCCCGGCCCCTCTCTGAGGCGGAGCAAATTTTCCCCCTTCCCTCGCAGGGAAGGGGGTCAGGGGGTTAGGTCGGAAAAGCACATCCCCCACAACCCCCGCCATGGGGGCTTTGCCCCCTGAACCCCCTTTACCCACCCCCGTCGGCCGAGGGTTTGCCAGCGTCTTGGGTCCCACTCGTAGCGGGGTGGTAAAAGTTAGCTACTCGCCCCTTCTTTGAAAATTTTGGGGGCACATCCCCCATGCCCCCTGGGAGGGGGCTCCGCCCCCTCCACCCCCTGTTTCCCACCCCCGTTGGCTTAGGGTTTGCCAACGTTTTTGAGTCAGGGGGTTAGGTCGGAAAGGCACATCCCCCATGCCTCCTGCCATGGGGCTTTGCCCCCCTGGACCCCCATAACTTTTATCATTGCGAGGCGGCACAAGCCGCCGAAGCAGTCTCCAAGCCTGGTTGTAGCGAAGCGTCGCTTCGCCCTTACATACCCGCAGGTGTTCAAGCAAAATGCCGGGCAACTGAAATCGCCGTTTTTTACTTGCTCGCCATCCCCATTGTGGTATAATCTCCTCAAAAGCCATGCCCATCAAAATCTTACCTCAAGAGGTCATATCCCGCATAGCAGCAGGGGAAGTAATTGAAAGGCCAGCTTCGGTGGTGAAGGAGCTGGTTGAAAATTCTATTGATGCCGGGGCTACGGCCATAAGCGTTGAGGTGAGGGATGGCGGGTTATCCCTCATCCGCGTGGCCGATAACGGCTCAGGCATCCCCAGGGAAGATGTCCCCTTGCTTCTGGAAAGGTTCGCTACCAGCAAAATCTCGTCATCAGAGGACTTAAAGGCCATAAGGACTTTGGGCTTTAGAGGGGAAGCTCTGGCCAGCATCGCAGCCGTAGCCAGGGTAGAAATCCTCACCAGAGCAAAAGGGGAAGAGGTAGGGACAAGGCTGAGAGCGGAAGAGGGCTCAAAAACGATTGAGACGGCAGCCAGCCCGCAGGGGACGCAAGTCACCGTGCGCAATCTCTTCTACAATGTCCCGGCTCGGAGAAAGTTCCTCAAGTCTCCTTTCCGCGAAACCGAGCTCATCCGCAATACCGTAATCCGCTATGCTCTCTCCTACCCCAACATCGCTTTTCGCTTTGTGAGCGATGGTAAAGAGCGCCTCCTCGCTCCGGCGGCCAGACCTTTGGAGAGGATAGCCCAAGTTCTGGGCAGGGATGTGGCCTCGGAAATGGTGGGGATAAGCTGGGAGGGAGGGGATATCAAGGTAAGAGGCTTCATAAGCCGTCCCCCGATCGGTAGGAGTGGGCGGGATTGGCAATTTTTCTTCATAAACGGCAGGCCTGTGAGGGCTGGGCTCCTGGCTGTAACCTTGGAAAGGCCATATTCCGGGAAAATCGCCCCCGGAAGGAGGCCTGTGGCCGTGGTCTGGATTGAGGTTGACCCCAACCTTGTGGACGTAAACGTTCACCCGCGCAAGGCAGAAGTCCGTTTGGCTCAGGAGAGAGCTGTTTACTTTGCTCTGGGGAGGGCGGTGGAGGAAGCCCTGAGCACTTTTCCTCAGAGGGAGGAATATGTCCAGGGAGCTTGGCCTTTTGAAGGAATCCCATACCTTTCGGCAGTGAAGGAGGAGCGCGAGGATTACTCAACTTCCACTTTTTCCATCCTCGGCCAAGCCGATTATACTTACATTGTAGCCTGGGCGCCGGAGGGGCTAATAGTGGCGGACCAACACGCTGCCCATGAGCAAGTCATCTTTGAGAGGATTTTGGAGGGGAAGGAACGATACCTCTTGGAATCACCCATCTACTTGGAGCTTCCCCCGGCCGAGGCCGAACTTTTGGAGGAAAACTTGGAAGTCCTGGAAGAGCTCGGCTTAGAGCTTGAACCTTTCGGCAAGGGGACTTTCCTCGTCCGGATGGCTCCTTTCCCTTCCTTCCCCATCCCACCATCGGAGTTCATGGAAAAGATTGCGGAGGAAATCCGGGGTGCGGGTCGGCTCCCCGAAGAGGAGATGAAGGAGAGGCTGGCCATGCGGATGGCTTGCCTGGCGGCGGTGAAAATGGGCGATATCCTTCCTGCCGAGAAAATGCGCGAAATCTTAACCGAATTTTTCAACTCCTGGTCCCCTTCTACTTGCCCCCATGGTCGGCCAGCCTTCTTTATCCTAAGCCGGGAGGAAATAGAGCGAAGGCTATTACGCGGGAGATGAGGAGGGGAAAATGCGAGTCCTTTTCGTGATAAGGCATGCCGATTACATCCCTATGGGGCTTATGCACCTCTCCAGCGTCCTGAAGAAAGCCGGCCACCAGGTGGACCTGGTCATTTCCACCCATCAGGACCCAATCCAAGCGGCTAAAGAATTTAAGCCCCAGATAGTCGGATACACAATCTACACCGGCCTCCATCGCTATTACCTTGAGCTGAACAAAGCCATAAAAGAAGCGTTGGGGGGCAAAGTCTTCTCAGTCTTCGGAGGCCCCCATGCCACCTTCTTCCCCGAAGTGATTGAAGAAGAGGGGGTGGACGGGGTATGCATAGGTGAAGGGGAAGAGGCGATGTTGGACCTGGCCAATGCGCTGGAAGGGGGCTCTGATTACACCTCAATCCCCAACTGGTGGTTCAAAATGGACGGGGAGATAATCCGCAACCGTGTGAGGCCGCTTTTGGAGGATTTGGATTCCCTGCCTTTCCCGGACCGAGAGCTTTTCTACGCTAAGGATGCGTTCAGCCGGGAAAGCGGGCTCAAGCACTTCATTTCCAGCCGCGGTTGCCCTTACCGCTGCAGCTACTGCTTCAACCAAGCCTTCAACGAAATATACCGCGGGCTTGGCAAAATAGTCCGGCACAGGAGCGTGGACAACGTCATAGAGGAACTGAGGTGGGTAAAGAGCAAATACCCCCTGCGCTTCGTTGTTTTCCTGGATGACCTTTTCATCTGGCCCCTTAAGTGGGTAGAAGAATTCGCCGAAAAGTACCCCAGGGAAATAGGCCTGCCGTTCT
>JAPWUT010000086.1 GCA_028275425.1 Anaerolineae bacterium
CTTGCCCAGGATGCCAACCGAAAAGAGCGCTATTACGGCCAGATCGCTCCAGACAAAGTAGATAACCCCTGGGACCTGAGCGAAATCGCTCAGGTTTCAGACCCGCAGCGCTTTATCGGCCTCATCTACGCCGATGGGAACAATGTGGGCAGCCTCATCGAGCGCATCGCATCGCCCGCCGCCTACCGCCAGTTCGCCCAGCGGCTGTTCTTGACCACGAGGGATGCGGTATTCGCCTCCTTGGCCGATCACTTGCAAGCTGCTTCAATTACCGCCTCAGAGGAGCGAACCAGGTGGACAGGGAAAACCGGCGATGTGTGGATTCACCCCTTCGAGATCTTGAGCATCGGCGGAGATGATTTGCTCCTTATCGTGCCGGGCAGCAAGGCTCTGGAGATCGCCAACGACATCGCCAAGAGGTTGGAACAGCCCTTCCAAAGCCAGTGGTTATTTAAAACCGAGGTAAAGGATGCCCAGAAGCTGAAGGAAGCCCAACGTTATTGGCCCGTGGACGAAGAGGGGCATTCCACCGTGGAAGAGCCCATGACCCAACCGGTGGTCAGCCTTTCAGCAGGGGTGGTCATCGCCGCTGAGAACACGCCTGTGTTCTTCCTACTGAACCTGGCTGGCGAATTGCTCAGGTTGGCTAAGGACAAGGCCAAGGGCTTGAAGAAGGAACAAGGCTACCATGGTGGGACGGTGGATTTCCTCGTGCTCAAGTCCATCCCTATGGTTACTACCAACCTCAGGGTTTTCCGGGATGTAGCTCACACCGTGAAGCGGGGTGATTTCTGCCTGCGTCTCATAGCCCGACCCTACACCTTGCAAGAGATGGAGGGGCTGGTGAACACAGTGCGCACCTTGAAGGAGGTTGATTTTCCTCGCACCCAACTTTATACCTTGCATGGCTTCCTGCGGCAAGGGCAGATGACGGCGATGATTAATTACCTATACTATCGAACCCGCCTTAAGGAAGAAAAACAGAGGGCTCTGGTACGCGCCTTCGATTGGGCCTGGCATCGAGATGGAATGGCCCCATGGCGTAAAGTGGGGGATAAGGTCCTGGAGACAAGCCTGGGAGATCTAATAGAGGTTTACGAGTTCATCGAGAAGAAGCCGGCATAAGGAGGTCACAATGCTGCCTTTAAGGGTTAGTCTGACCATCATCATTGAGACCGCCTTGAACGTGGGAGCTGGCGGGTCGGCAGGGGTTCTGGCCGATAAACCGGCCATCCGCAATGGAAAGGGGCAGCTCATTCTGCCGGGCTCTCACCTTAAAGGACGTTTACGCCACGCCTGCGAGGAGGTAGCACGTGCGCTGGGCCAGCCGGTGTGCGAATCGCCCCGGCCGGAGACGATGTGCCCTCAAGACCCGACAGTGCTCTATCCCCCTTGCATTATCTGCCAGATTTTCGGCTCCCCAAGCTATCCCAGCCCCCTTAAGTTCAACGACCTGGTGTTAAAGGACCCCATGCCGGGGGAGATCACCCGCCCTGGCATCGGTGTCAATCGCCGCCTGGGTACGGTCGAGGAAAAGCTTCTGTATTTCGTGGAGACATCACCGGTGGGCATCGGAGCGCGGTTCCAGGCCAAAGAAGCCATTGTTGGCACCATCCCCACGGAGCAGCACGCCAAGCTCCTCTGGCTGGGACTGCGCCTGCTGAGAAACTGGGGAGGAGGGCGGTCCAGGGGATTGGGCTGGGGAGTGGCCGAGGTCGATATGTGGATAGATGGCAAGAAGATACAACCCGAAGCCATTCCCTGGCCGGAGGAGGCGAGGGCATGAAACGATGGCGAGTGATCATCAAGGCGGAGTCCCCCTTGAGCTTGAGCGAGCGCAAGCCCGGCGGCCAGTTTCGGGAAAGCTTGCCTTATATCCCTGGAGCGGTCATCCGCGGGGTAGTAGCTGAAATCATGTTGGAGGTTGCCAAGAGGGATCACAATTGTGACGGCGTTCACTTGGCCGATCATCTCAAGGATGATTTGCAGAAGCGAGATACTTGCTCCTTCTACCAGGCTTTCGTAGGCCCACGGGCGATAATCTTCGAGAATGCTTACCCAGGCGAGATGGAAGAGCCACCCCATGTTCTACCAGCCACAGCGGTGAGCTGTAAGGACTGGCCGGGATTCAAGAAAGGCGGTGCGCCTGAAGAAAAATGCAAGGCAGCGGATGAGCCGGAGCATCACGGCGTCTTCGATACCTTGATAGACAGGCTGTGCTGGGAGGAGTTGAGGCCCTCCGGATTAGTCTATCGTCCCGTTTGTCCGATATGTGGAGGACGCCTGGAGGCCTTCGGCGGCTTTTACATCCGCCGCAATGGGAGGTATGAATTGGTTGGGGCGCGGCAGCGCCTTCTGACCCGGGTTGCTCTCAATCGCCGGCGGGGTGTGGCCGAGGATGAACTGTTGTATTGGCCTAGCGTGCTTGCTGAAGGCGTCTTTATCGGCGGCCTTTGGAGCGATGGCATAGCTGAGGAGGTCAAGAGAGTTCTGGACGGAAAGACCATCTACCTTGGTGGCGGCTCCTCACGGGGCTTAGGGCGATGCCAGGTAACAGTGCTGGAGGACTCGCTTGCCGATGACCTGCCCGATCGGATAGAGGAGTTCAACAAGGCATTGAAAGAACGATGGGAGCTCTACAACCGTCTTACGCCGCTGGAGAAAAGGCGACCATGGCCGGGCAACGGTTTCTTCGTCCTCGACCTTCAGGCAGATGCTATCCTGAAGCGCGACGGATGGTTGCCGACAACCGTGATCGACGAAGCAATGCTTAAAGATGCCACGGGGGTTAAGGACGATAGCCTGAAGCTAATGCGGAGTTATGCTGGCCTTGGCTATCGTGGAGGATGGCAGAATGCCTGGGGCCTGCCCAAGGAGACCGAGGCCGTGGCCACCATGGGAAGCGTCTACGTATTTTGGACTGAGGACCTCGGAAGGTGGCAGGCCGCCTTGGCCGATCTGGAGGCACTCGGCATCGGACACCGACGGACGGAGGGGTTCGGCCGGGTGCGGGTGTGCGACGAGTTCCACCTGATTTTAAGGGAGGGAGCGAAATGAGCGCACAAGTGACCCAATACGAAGAAGTGCGCCGCAATCTGGCCTTCGAGAGGGCCATAGGCGAGGAACTGGACGGCATCGTTCGGGCAGCAGCTAAGACGGTGCAACTCCTGGCGCCGGACCAGGCCAGTGAGATGCGGGAGAACCAGATCCGAAACGTCCTCAGCGTGGCGATGGAGACGTCCAGCATTGAAGTGGTCATCAACTTCATCCGTTACCAGATGGGGCGCTCCAGCCAGGGCAAGACTTGGCTCTACAACAACTTCGGCCAGGCGGTTATCGCTGACATCGAGGGCCCGGTGGGCGAAGCTGCTAAGCGGGTAGCAAGGGCAGTCGGTGATCCTGACGAACAGGAAACCTGCCGCCGAGCCTATATCCGGCTTACCCGGCTCTATCTCGGTTATCTCAACCGCTGCTTCTATTACGGCGACAAGACAGGGCGATGGGGAGATCTCTACCGGGAGAAGGGGGGTGCGCGATGATGTTCGATAAATTCGAGAACCGTCTGGTGCTCACCGGCTGGCTGGTAGCTAAGACGGCCCTGCGCGTCGGGGCCGGACGGGCCACAGAACCTGGGGGAAGCGACCTGCCCGTCTTGAGAGACTCCCAAGGCCGTCCCTATATCCCCGGATCCAGCTTCAAGGGCGTGCTCCGCTCCCGGGTGGAGAGCCTGGTGAGGGCGGTCGTCCCCGATCCGGCCAAAGGCGCTTGCTTGCCCACCGGGGGAGATGAGGAGCGCTGCCTTCCGGCCAATGACATAACTGAGGGTCCCAGGGCTGGAGTGAAAGGCATCGGCACCCTCAAAGAGCGTGCCAGGAAGGAGAAATGGCCTGACTCCCGTCTTGCCGAAGAGATTTGGAATCGCTCCTGCCTTGTCTGCCGTATCTTCGGTTCGCCCTGGCTGGCATCCCACGTGCAGATCAAAGACTTGCTGGTCGACCCTACCATCTGGTTCGATCAATACCAGGTGCGGGACGGCGTGGCCATCGACCGGGATACGGAGACGGCCGGGGAGAGATTGCTCTATGACTACGAAGTAGTGCCGGCCGATACCCGCTTCCGGTGCGAGATCGTGGTGGATAATGCCATTGACAACAGCCCCGAAGCCAAGAGCCAACGGATCACCCATTGGCCGCTGGGAATGCTCTTCCTGGGACTGAAGCCTTTTGAGCAGGGGGAGATCGCCATTGGCGGTTTCCGCAGCCGGGGATTGGGCACGGTGAAACTGGAGTGGGAAGAACGAACCTATTTCGCCGCCGATGGAGATGTAGACCGGCTGATCCGCTACCTCCAGGGCGAGGATGTGGCAGAAAGTGTGACCGACGAGCGGGTCAAGGAGTGGATCGACCAGTTCCGGCGCAAGCTGGCCGGGCTGCGATGACGTGGAAAGGGGGGTATGCCTGTGCATAAGCGACTATACAACGAAGCAATTATCAGGCTGATCATCTCCCCTGATGGCCCCATCCTCATCAAGGCCGGGGAAAAGGGGGCCGACCCCACCCTGCCCGACATGGAGTTTGTGCGCACCTATCACGATGGTCGGTGGACGGTGTACCTGCCCGGCTCCAGTCTGAAGGGAGTGCTGCGGGCTCACTGCGAGCGCATCGCCCGCACGGTGGGAGGAGAGCAGCTGGCCTGTGACCCGCTGGACCCGCGTAAATCGTGCAGCGCCAAACTGAAGCAGAAGGCCCAGAACGGGGCGGAGGCCTATCGCCAGTCCTGCTTCATCTGCCAGCTCTTCGGCAACACCTCGCTGGCCAGCCATCTCCGCCTCACCGACGGCTATCCGCTGGGTGAGGTCAAGACCGAGGAACGCAATGGCGTGGCCATCGACCGGGTGTTCGGCAGCGTGGCGGTAGGACCTTTCAACTACGAGGTATGCACCGAAGGGGAGTTCCAGATAACTATCCATGTCAAGAACTTTACCATAGCCCAGCTGGGTCTCCTGGCCCTGGTTCTCAGGGACCTGGAGGCAGGCCGGATAGGGGTGGGCTTCGCCAAGTCGCGGGGCCTGGGGCGGGTCAAGGCGAAGCTGGATTCGCTCGTGGTGCGCTATCCCACCAGCCAGCGACAAGGCAACGCCATCTCCCTAATCGGCACCAAGCGAGAGGTAGGACAAAACGACCAGATCCTGGGCATAGGATGCTTTCTATCTGATGAAGAAAGACAAGACTATGGTTGCACGGTCAGCGACTGGGCTCCATTGCCTCAAGGCATAGGTTATGAAGAGAACGAATGGGGCGAACTTGAGCTCGCCTTGGACGCGCCCGAAGCCATAAAGGCCGTCTTCCGCAACTGCGTCAGCCAGTGGAGGGAGGTGGCGAAACCGTGAGCGAGAAGCGGGGTTTCGTCAAGCGGTGTCCATCCCTTGGGCGAACGACTTTCATGGAGCTCCTGCGCGGGCAGTTCGAAAAAGGGACAAGCTATTACATCGTCCAGCGTCCAGACGATGGCGATTTTCACCTGCGATTTCATCGCTTCAAGCCCGAACTCGTTGAGTGGTTGGTGATCAATTGGGACGAGGGACGGATATTCTCGGACGAGTTGGAGATACGCTGGCGCAAGAAGGATGAAGACGCTTACGACGTGCTGGCGCTGGCCGAGAAAGATATACAGCTGACTGGTTTTGAGCCCATCGGTGGGGAATGGCAGGTGGAAGAGTATCCGGTAGAGAAGACCGGAATCTACCTGTGGGGCAAGGGCAAAGGGAAGTCCCAACCCGAATTCTGGGTGGAAACCCGCATCCCCAGACGGCTGTATTACCCATCGGATCGTCCTGTGGTGCGGCTGGGAGCTCGGTGCTACCGCACCGAAGAGGGCACAACCCAGCTCATTCGCCTGATGGAGGTGCAGTGATGGTCGGAAGAGAATATGGCGGCCCGCCGCCGCAACCCAAGCCATACGGATTTGTGAGTGTGACACGAGGGAAGGTTCCCCGCCAGCGACCGGCAGGGCATGATGACTTCGAAGCCGACCTGGTGAGCGGGACGATAACTGGGGTCATCACGGCCCTGACGCCGGTGCATGTGGCCAGCGGGCAGATCGAACTGACGGGCAAACGGGAGCCGCCGCTGGTGAAAGCCCACGTGCGGGTTGGCGACCGGCCGGTCATCCCCGGCTCGTCGTTGAAGGGCTCCATCCGTAGCATCGTGGAAGCCATCTCCGCCTCGTGCATCCGCATCACCCGGGCCCGCCGGGATCAGCAGCCGAAAGAGGCTGTAGCATGCCAGAAGTTGGATCAATTATGTGTGGCCTGCCGTATGTTCGGAGCGTTGGGCTACCAGGGACAAGTCCGCTTTTCCGATGCTGTGTTGCGGGGTAACCGGACGGAGATTATCCAGGTGCCCCCGCTCTATACTCCTCGCCTGCAGGCACGCCTATACTATGAGGGAGGACAGATCAAGGGCCGCAAGTTCTATAGACATGGGAAATTAGCCCAGGGCAATGTGCCCGTCGAGGTCTGTCCGGCGGGTTCCTGTTTCGACTTCAGCGTTCAATTCGACAACCTGACCCCAGCCGAGCTGGGGCTCTTGCTCATCGCCCTCGGGCAAGGGGAATCCCGGCTGCATCCCAAGCTGGGTGGGGGAAAGCCAGCTTGTTGTGGCACTGTTGAAATCGCCGTCACCGAGCTAAAGGTAGTGGACATGGCCACGGCCTATTCCCAATACGATGCTGACATGAAAGACGCCGACGTCAACACATACCTGGAAGCGGCAAAGGAATTAGTGCTATCCGACCAGCTTCGGGAACTGGCTGAGCTGCTGCGGTATCCGAGTGAGCGGGAGTGCCCGAACCGCAATTATTAGGCTGTGTTGAGCCGCTGAATGAGAGGATAGTATCAGAGACCCATCACTGGTGAACAAGGATGGACCTGATAAGTGTAGGTTCCATAATTGCAGGGATAGTCGGTTTCATAGCCAGCATCGTAGGGATTTTGGATTATGCAGAAAGATGGCGTGCCAGGATGTCTGCTGCTCCTGCTCCAAAGTATAAGCCCCCAGGACCATTGGAGAATCTACCTCCCCTTCCGGGAGACCAACAGTTA
>JAPWUT010000087.1 GCA_028275425.1 Anaerolineae bacterium
TGGAAGGCCGTCTCCAGAGGCCATCCGAAAATTTGTGATGGGCCTTCCTTCTCTGCGCTATTTGCTTCTCGTGGGGGATGCCTCTTCCGAGCCTGGAGGGTATGACGGCGGGGCTTTGCGCGTCGTAGCTCCCTTCACCCGCACCTCGGTCCTTGGCGAAACCCCCGCCGATATCCTCTTGGGGATAGGGCCATCGGGGGAGATGAAAGTAGCGGTGGGTCGCTTCCCGGCTTCTTCCTCGGAAAGCCTTGCCCTGATGGTGAATAAAACCCTGCGCTGGGAGAGGGAGCAAAATAGGCCAATAGCTCTGCTGCTTTGGGATGATGAGCCTGAATTCCAAACCGCAGCGGAAGAAGTATCCCGCCTACTTGAACCCTCCGGCTTACCTATCCGGCTGGCTGAGACCCGGACTCAGGCTTTGGAGGCCCTCGGTGACGGACCAGTTTGGCTCAACTACTTCGGCCATGGGAGTTTGACTGGATTCGGGGATGAGCGTATACTTGAGGCGAAGGATAGCTCAAAGTGGCGTGAGCCGGCTCTGGTGGTTGCTTGGTCCTGTCTTGCAGCCCATTTCATCCATCCGGCCCAGGAATCAATGGCTGAAGCTTGGCTTCGTTCGCCTGGTGGTGCGGTAGCTTTCATCGGTCCTGTGGGGGAAACGCCCTTAGCGGCGCAGATGCCTTTTGCTTTGGCCTTTTACGGAGCAATCTTGCAAGGAAAGCGCATTGGGGATGCTTGGCTTGAGGCCTTAAAGTCCGGCAATTCCCAGGATGTAGCCTTCGGTTACGTCCTGCTTGGTGACCCCGCTCTAAGGGTAGCGAAATGATAGATTTGCGGTCGGTTTTCAGTGGGGCCTTATGGATTCTGGGGCTGGCGGTGATTTTAGCCGCTCTGAGCTGGGGGAATTGGGAAGCGAAAGTCTCCCGCTCCCGATTGCGTGAGGCTTTAGCCCGCCCTCACCTCCAATGCGCAATCGGAGCAGGCTTTGCCCTTTTCTGTGCTGGCCTGGCCTTGGCAGCTAACCGCTGGTGGGAAAGGATGATTTGGGTAGTGCTCGGAGCTTTCTGGCTATTTCAGATGGCTTGGGCTCTTAAGCAAAAGGGGTAAATTCCATGCAATTGGAAAAGGCTAAGCCTTTCCTACGTTGGCTTGCAGGCCTAACAGTAGCTGGCCTCTCAATCTGGTTGCTCATCAAGGATTTGGACTGGTTCAGCGTATTTAAAGCTTTAGCTGAAGCCGATTACCGCTGGGTTGTGATGGGGGTAGCAGCCATAGTGGCCACTTTCTTCACCCGCGCCTTCCGTTGGAAGGCCCTCCTCTGGAATTCCCACTTGCCTCTTCGCTCCGCCATCACGGCCATCCTGGTTGGGCAGGTAGTAAATTTGGCTCTTCCAATGCGCAGCGGTGACGTTCTGCGTGCTCTCTGGATTTCCCCGGAAGGCGAGCTTAGCGCTGCCGAAGCATTGGGGAGCATTGCTATAGAGAAAATATGGGACCTTTTGGCCCTCTTGGTCTGCGGTTTAGCCATACTAATCCTCATGCCTATCCCTGATTGGTTTGCCCGTTCTACTTGGACTACGGCCTTGATCTTTCCGGTTCTTATAGCGGTTATTTGGTGTGCCCTCCGCTGGCAAAATGTCCTTTTCCGATGGATTAGCCGGATTTTGGCTTTGGTCCCCATCGGTTGGGATAAAGCTTTGCTTTCCTTTCTAAGCAGACTGACTAACGGCCTGGAGGCGATTCGCCGGCCGGAAACCTACTTAAAAGTCCTCCTGTGGACGGGGTTCACCTGGCTTTCAGGCGGAGTGGCTAATTGGGCAGTTCTGGAGGCTTTTGGGATTCCATCTCTGAAGGTTGCCCTTTTCCTCCTCGCCACCTTGATGGCGGGAGGGACTGTGCCTGTTCCCGGTAGGTTGGGAATTTTTGAAGGCATATGCGTAATATCCCTTGCCCTTTTCGGAATCCCTCGCGACTTGGCCTTGGCCGTAGGCCTGGTGCTCCACTTGGTAGTTATGGCCCCACCTCTTGTAGCTGCTGGGATTTTGGGTTTCTGGCCCCAATGGAGGAAAAGTAATGTCAGAACTTAAATGCTCAATTGTAATCCCTGCCTATCAAGCGGCCTCGGAAATAGAAGCCTGCGTTCGTGCCTTGAATTACCAAACAATTCCGAGGAGCTGGTACGAAGTAATTGTCGTGGATGATGGCTCAACAGATGGGACAGCAGCTTCGGCCGAAAGAGCTGGTGCGGATTTGGTGCTAAGGATTCCGCACGGAGGGCCGGCAGCCGCTCGCAATGCTGGCTTGAAAGCGGCTAAGGGGGAAATAGTGCTTTTCACTGATGCCGATTGCGAGCCATCTGAGGAATGGGTGGAGAGGATGCTGGCCCCCTTCACCGACCCCGAAGTCTCCGGCGCCAAAGGAGCCTATCGCACTCGTCAGCGAGCCCTTATCGCTCGCTTAGTGCAATTAGAATACGAATTCCGCTATGAACGGATGGCCCGCCTCCCGCGGATAGATTTTATTGACACTTATTCCGCCGCTTACCGGCGTGCTGTCTTACTAAAAGCTGGAGGATTTGACCCCTCTTTCCCAATCCCTTCGGCTGAAGATGTGGACCTATCCTTCCGGTTAGCCAGAGCTGGCCATAAATTAGTTTTCGTTCCCGATGCCTGGGTTTGGCACAATCATCCGGACAATTTGAAGGCTTACCTGATGCGGAAGGCTCGCTACGGCTTTTGGCGGGCCCTCCTTTACCTGCGCCACCCCGATAAAATCCAAGGGGATGCCCATACTGACCCAGGCCTCAAGCTTCAGTTTGCCCTTATGGGGTTAGCCATCCTTAACTTCCCTTGTGCTCTGCTTTGGTGGCCATTAGCTTTAGCGGAAGCGGGGATTATGCTGGGATTTCTTCTTACCACGCTGCCCTTTGCACGCTGGGCTTGGAAGCGGGACCGCATGGTTGCAATTGCGTGGCCTTGGGTAACTGCAATCCGCGTGCTCATTCAAGGGGCAGGTTTAGCTTTTGGCTTGCTTTACCACAGCTTTTTAGCGCCCCTAAAGGCCAAAATGGCGGGTGTAAAAATTTGGGATATAATTAAGTCAAGGAGGTGATGATGGCGGTAAGGCAATTGGAAATCCCTGTGGTTTTACGGCGAGCCTGGGGTGATGAGGCCGCGGATGCTTTTGCTGTTTGGCTTACAAGCGTGCTGGAGGAAAGGGCGATTTCGCGGGACGAGTACCGCCAAATCCTCTCCCGCTTGGACATCCTTGAACACGACATGGCTGACCTCAAGGCCGAGATAAGCGAACTGCGCAGGGAGATGAACGAGCGGTTTGACCGGATGAATGAGCGCTTTGACCAGATGTACCACCAGATGGTAGTGCAGACCCGCTGGTTCATAGGCGCACTTGTAGTCATCGGGACCGTGATTAGTGCCCTTTTAGCCATAGCTCAATTTGTCCGATGAGTAAGGAGGTGATGATGGTGGTAAGGCGATTGGAAATCCCTGTGGTCTTGCGGCGAGCCTGGGGTGATGAGGCCGCGGATGCTTTTGCTGTTTGGCTTACAAGCGTGCTGGAGGAGAGGGCGATTTCGCGGGACGAGTACCGCCAAATCCTCTCCCGCTTGGACATCCTTGAGCACGATATGGCCGACCTCAAGGCTGATGTCCAGGAATTGCGGAGGGAGATAGGCGAACTGCGCAAAGAGATGAACGAGCGGTTTGACCGGATGAATGAGCGCTTTGACCAGATGTACCACCAGATGGTAGTGCAGACCCGCTGGTTCATAGGTGCACTTGTAGTCATCGGGACCGTGATTAGTGCCCTTTTAGCCATAGCCCAATTTGCCCGATGAGTAAGGAGGTGATGATGGCGGTAAGGCAATTGGAAATCCCTGTGGTTTTAAGGCGAGCCTGGGGTGATGAGGCCGCGGATGCTTTTGCTGTTTGGCTTACGAGTGTGCTGGAGGAGAGGGCGATTTCGCGGGACGAGTACCGCCAAATCCTCTCCCGCTTGGATATCCTTGAGCACGATATGGCCGACCTCAAGGCTGATGTCCAGGAATTGCGGAGGGAGATAGGCGAACTGCGCAAAGAGATGAACGAGCGGTTTGACCGGATGTACCATCAGATGGTGGTGCAGACCCGCTGGTTCATAGGCGCACTTGTAGTCATTGGGACTGTAATCAGCACCCTTTTGGCCATAGGCCAATTTGTCCGGTAGATTTGTTTTCGCTTTACTTACCGCTTTCCTTTTGCTCATCATTTACCTTTCCACCATGCCTCCTTCTCTCACCTGGGCCCATTGGGGAGCCGATGGAGGTGATTTGGCTGTGGCCGTAGTGCGCGGAAGGCTTCCTCATCCCCCAGGCTTCCCCGCTTACCTCTTGCTGGGGAAGCTTTTCATCCGAATCCCTTGGGGGGAGCCCGCCTGGAGGCTTAACCTAATGTCGGCTGTGATGGGTGCCGGGGCAGCAGCGATATGCGCTTTGGCTTGGCAGGGGGAAATGGTTTTCCTGGCAGGCCTCTCCTTAGGCTTGGCCCCACTCTTTTGGTCCCAGGCCATAATCACCGAAGTGTACGTTCCCGCTGCTTTCTTCTCCTCCCTTCTCCTCCTCTTAATCCAGCTTAAGGCTCCGGCTTGGCTTTTGGGAGCCATCTGGGGCCTCGGGGTTGGGTTCCATCCTTCCCTAATCTTTCTGGCTCCGGTGACAAGTTCGGCCATTTCCCAGCGTAAAGGAGCTATTCAGGCGATTATCTCCTTCCTTGTGGTTAGCGGGATGCTTTATGGCCCCTTCCTCTTAGCCCAAGGAGCCAATCTTAGCCCTTGGGCCGACCTTTCCACTTTCTCAGGCTGGTGGGGTTACGTAAGCGCTCGCCTCTACCATGGCTACCTCTTCTCCCTTCCCCTAACTTTTTGGCCGAAACGCCTCTTGGCTTGGGTGGCGTTAGTATCCCGCCAGTTCACCCCTTTAGGTGCCATCTTGGCCATCTGGGGTTTTCTGAGCCTTTGGCGCCAATCCCGCCCCTTGGCTTTGGCTACAGCATCAGCTTTTGGCGCCTTTAGCCTTCTGGCCATCGGTTACAACACCCCCGACTCATCCGTTTACTTAGTCCCGGCTTTGCCCCTGGCAACTTTCTGGCTGAGCTTAGGCCTTTCGGAGCTCAGCCCCAAAATGGGGAAATGGCGATGGTTGCTCGCAGCCATACCTTTTATCCAAGCCATCCTCTTTTGGGGAAGCGTTTCCCTTAGCAATGACCTTACAGCGATGGAATGGGCCGAAAGCGTGCTGAATGGAGCACCCCCCAACGCTATTCTCCTAACCTCTACCGACCAGCACACCTTTACCCTTTGGTACGCCCAGGAAGTGCTGGGAAAAAGGCCCGATTTGAAAGTGATAGACAGGGATTTGTGGTGGCATGAACCTTATCGTAAAATTGTCTTGAAAGAATTGGGCTTGGCAGAAAGCGGGCTGGACCTCGAGGAAACCTTGGCCAGAACAGGCAGACCAATATTGGAGGTAAAATGAGTTGGGTCAAACGCCTTGGCTTGCTTTTGACCTTTATAGGCCTACTTGTGGTAATTGTTTGGGGCTTGAAATTCGGCCTCTTAGTGCGAGAGGTTTACATAAACCTTAGAACCTTGCAGGCCTTAGCCCAAAGCCCTGACCTGAGCCGGCTGGGTGAAGCATGTAGGGCGGTGGAACTTCTGTCCCAGGATTTAGAGGCAGTAGAGCGAGAGGGGGGTATCCTCTTACGTTTAGCTTCGCTTGGGTGGTGGCTCCCGAAAATCGGAGACGAATTGAAAGCTTTGCCTTTGCTCTTTCAAATCGCCAAAGGGCTTAGCGAAGCAGGTGCCGAAGTCTGTCGCCCCCTCCAAGGAGTGGAAAACCCTATTTCCCTCTTGGCATCATCCGATGCCGATTGGGGGAAAGCCTTGGCTTCGGTCCAGAAAGCTCGGGAACTTTGGCCACAGCTCCCCCCATCTTTCCGCACAAAGTTTGTTATGGTAGAAAAAACCCTTCCTTTGGCGGAAACAGGCTTTGGTCTTCTGAAGCTTGCCCCTGAACTGCTGGGAGCCAAAGGCCAGCGCACGTACCTAATCTTAGCTCAGAACGAGGACGAAATCCGCCCAACCGGCGGGTTCATAACAGGGGTTGGGGAGGTAAGGGTTGAAAGGGGGGAAATAACCTCTCTGGTCTTCCGAGACAGCTATGCCGTGGACGACTTTTCACTCCCTTACCCTGACCCGCCTGAACCGCTGCGCCGCTACATGGGCATTGACCTCTGGGTCTTCAGGGACAGCAATTGGTCCCCCGATTTCCCCACCTCGGCCCGGAGAGCTATCTCCCTTTACCGCCCCGGTTATCGGGTGGAAATTGATGGCGTAATAGCCGTGGACCAGGAAGCTGTCCGCAGGATTGTAGAAGTATTGGGCCCTTTGAAGGTAGAAGGCGAAGAGGAACCGATAACCGGCAAAAATCTAATTTCCTACATGCGTGAGGCCTGGGCTCCCGAGGAGGGGAAGATAACAAAAGAATGGTGGGTAAAACGTAAAACCTTCATGGCCTCCTTAGCGCAGGCTATCTTTCAAAAATTAAAGGCCGGCGATTTAGATTGGCTAAAGCTTGGCCGCACCCTCCTTGCCCTCCTTGAAGAAAAGCACATCCTCATCTACCTGCAAGACCCCGAAGCTGCATCATTCCTATCCCTCCGAGGCTGGGATGGCTCCTTAAGGCCTTCTCAGAAGGATTTCCTGATGGTAGTAGACGCTAACGTTGGCTATAACAAGGTTAACGCTCGCGTCAAGCAATCCATAACCTATGAAGTAGACCTCGCGCTCTCCCCACCTCAAGCCACTTTAACCCTCATCTACACCCACACTGCCCCTGCCGGCTACCCATGCCGACCCGAAGTCCGCTATGACCCGGCCTACGAGAAGATGATGGAACGTTGTTACTGGGACTACATAAGGGTCTACACCCCTTCCGGCAGCAGGCTTCTGGACGCTACTCGTATCCCCATTCCTGCTGAGTCCCTTT
>JAPWUT010000088.1 GCA_028275425.1 Anaerolineae bacterium
AAAACGCCAGCGAACCCTAAGCCAACGAGGGTGGGCAAACTGGGGGTCCAGGGGGCGAAGCCCCCTGGCAGGGGGGTTGGGGGATGTGCCCCCACAAAACCTTAAAAGGGGCGAGTTGCCCACCTTAGCAACCCCGCCCACGAGTGGGACCCAAAACGCTGGCAAACCCTCAGCCAACGGGGGTGGGCAAAACGGGGGTCCAGGGGGCGAAGCCCCCTGGCAGGGGGTTTGGGGGATGTGCCCCCAAAAACAAAAAGAGGGGGCGAGTTGCCCACATTAGCAGCCCGCCCACGAGTGGGGCCCAAAACCTTGGCAGACCCTCAGCCCACGGGGGTGGGCAAAACGGGGGTCCAGGGGGCGGAGCCCCCATGGCGGAGGGTTGTGGGGGGTGTCCCCCCACAAATTCAAAAGAGGGGGCGAGTTGCCCACATTAACAAACCCGCCACGAGTGGGACCTAAAACGCCGGCAAACCCTAAGCCAACGAGGGTGGGCAAACTGGGGGGCCAGGGGGCGGAGCCCCTTGGTAGGGGGCTCTCCTACAGCTTCTCACCTCAAAACCAAAGGCAGAAAACACTTGTAACGCAGAACTTCAGGGCTTATCAAAGGCCCAGGGCGAGAATAAAGGGTTATTGTTACCCTTACAAAACGCCCCCTTAGCATGGGCCGAAACTTCCCCTCAAACCATTCTTCCGTAAGCCCGCGTGAATCCCACATCTCAGCCTCGCTCAAAACTAACCATACCCTTCGGCGGTAACCTATATGCCTCTTAAAATAGGCATCAACCTGCTCTGGTGTCATGCCCCAGTTTGTGTAAGGCCCCTCTACCGGGATGTAAACCCTTTCGCCGGCAAGGTAATAATCAAAAACCCGACGCACGTAGGGAATCTGGAATACCACGATATCTCCTTCCTGAGCGTATTCTTTGAAAAGGGCCACGGCGGCCCTAAAATCGCTCTTTATCGGAAAATGGCTTTGGCTCCAGAGAGCTTCTATGTCAATCAAAATAAGTCCGGCAAGCAAAATAGGCCCAAAGAACCTGCTCTTAGTCTGCCAGAACCTCACCCCAAGAGTTAGGAGCGCGTAGAAAAAGGGCACAAGGAAGATAAGGTAGCGGTCCGTGAATACGGGCTTTTTGAGGCATACGGCAAAAAGCCCTAAAGTTGGGATTAGGATTAGGCTTAGAAACAGAAGCCCTCTTCGGCGTTCAAGAATTCCTCCCAAGACCGCAAAGCCTGCCGGAATAAGGGACCAAGGCCAGAGCGTGCTCAAAATACCGCAGCTCCAACCAGTGAAAAGTATGCCTATCATGTCCCACAGCGGGTAATAGGGGAAGCCCGAAGGGTTAGGCGCAAGGAAAGCAGGCAACAGCCACCGGATTACTGGCAAAAAAGGCAAGGCAAGGAACAAGTGAACTCCAATCCCCTCCTTCCACTTCCTCCTATAACACGGCCAAAAGTATAGAACCAATTGCCCCAGAATCATGAACCAGCTGTGAAGGTGGACATAGAGGCATGCCGTCACGGTGGTCAAATAAAGGAGCCAGCGCTTCAAGCCTCCTTTCTCCAGGGCATTCAAGTGGAAGTTGAAAGCGAGCATGCTCAGGAAAAGCCATAGGCCATACATCTTGCCCTCTTGGGAATACCAGACCAAGTAAGGGGAAAAGCAGGAGAGGAGCATAACGGCAAGAGCCCAGGGGTCTGGAAGGAACTTCTTAGCCGCTTGGAAAATCAACGGCAAGGATAGGACGCCAAAGAGCAGGGAAAAATAGCGGAGTGCAAATTCCCCTTTCCCTGCCAGGTTTAGCCATCCCTTGAGCAAGAGGTAGTAAAGAGGCCCGTTCCAGCCCGGTCGGGCAAAATAACCCAGCACTTCCTTGAGCGGGGCCGAGGCGAAGAGCACAGCATCAACTTCATCTCGCCAGAGGCTTTGGGAGAGAATTCCAGCAATACGCAAGGCAAAAGCTACGAGGATAAGCAGAACCGCTAAAACTTTGTCCCGCATCAGCTGACCCGGAAGCGGGGGTCAAGTTCCAATAGCCTCCTCAGCCCCTCCATCAAAGTCACCTTTGGCCTGTAACCCAGAAGCTTCTGAGCACGACTTAAATCGGCCACGAGGCGCGATACGCCTCCGCTTTCGGCTCTGTTGTGGATTACCTCCACCTCTTTCCCGACGACTTTGGCCACTTTCTTGGCCAAATCGTTTATGCTCGTCTCTTCCCCGCTGCCTACGTTGATAATGGCTCTGTTTACATCGTTGGCCGTGGCTGCAGCCACCAACGCATCCACAACATCATCAATGTAAACGAAATCCCTCGTCTGGTTGCCATCGCCGTAAATCACCAGAGTTCCCCCCTCAACCGCCTTCTTCATGAATTGAGGGATGACCGGAGGGCGATGGAAGGAGAGGTATTGCCCAGGACCATAAGCGTTGAAAATCCTGAGGATTACGGTCTCTATGCCGTACAGTGCTCCCAAGGTGTTGACATAATATTCAGAGGCCAGCTTGCTTACTGCGTAAGGAGATTGAGGGTTAGGCCTTTGGTCCTCGTTCACCGGCTGTTGGCTTTGCTCTCCGTAAACTGCACCGGATGAGGCTAATATCACGCGCTTGACGCCCACATCTCTTGCGGCCACCATTAGGGCCACCGTTCCTCCTACGTTCACCTCGTTGTATTCTCTGGGGTAGAGGACCGATTCGGGGACTGAAACCTTGGCTGCCAGGTGGTACACGCAATCCACCCCTTGGAGCAAGTTCCAGAGCCTTGGCACATCCCGGACATCCCCTCGGGAAAAGACAACTCTGGGGTCAAGGCGGGAAGGGTCGCCTGCGCTTAGGTCATCTATAACCCTCACATGGTGCCCCATTTGGACGAGCCTGTTGGCTAAGGCGGTTCCGATAAATCCTGCCCCTCCAGTGATGAGGAAGTGCATCCTCTGCCTCCGGTTAAATCAGAGACATCTGAAATGTTGGCTTTTTACCTTTAAGGGTTATGAAAGGGGCCGCCCGCTTTGTCACTATCCCAAGCCTCTTCAAGTCCTCAAGGCAATTGATGTTTCCTTTCCTGCGTGCCGAAATTATCCTGCGGGCGGAGCGAGGGCCTATGCCTGGGACTCGCAAGAGCTGGTAATAATCGGCAGTGTTGATTTCCACCGGGAAAAATTCGGGATGCTTTAGGGCCCAGAGGAGTTTAGGGTCTCCCTCCCTGGACAAGTTCCCTTCCGAATCAAATGGCAGCTCTTCAACTGTAAAGCCGTAGCGCCTTATGAGGAAATCGGCTTGGTAAAGGCGATTTTCGCGCCAGGCAGGGGTAGGGGGGTGGTCTTCAAAGGGGGTATCAGGGATGGGTTGGAAAGCACTGTAGTATACACGCCGTAGGCCAAAATCCCTGTAGAGAGATTGTGCCAGCCGAAGGAGTTCTTGGTCTTTTTCCCCTCCGGGGCCAACCATGAACTGCGTAGTCTGGCCCGCTGGCAGGAGAACTTTCCCTTCCTCCACTAACTCTTTAATCCAAGCGATAGGGGCGAAGAGGTTCTCGGTGAAGTTTTTGGCCGGAGCTATGCGCTTTAGGGCCTCAGGGGAAGGGGCTTCAAGGTTTACCGATATCCTTGTAGCCCAGCGGGCCAGGGCTTCAACTGCCGCCTTGCTGGCTCCGGGTATCACCTTCAAATGTATGTAGCCGGGGAAACCATACCGGCGTCGGATGATTTCAGCCACCGCTATCATCCGGGCCATAACGTCATCGGGTTTGCCGTCTACTGCGGAGCTTAAGAAGAGGCCTTTAACCAGTCCCCTGCGCCAGAGGGCATCAAAAGTAGAGGCTAATTCCTCCGGCGTAAAGGCCATCCGGGGGCAATCCCTGCCGGCCCTGTTAGCACAATAAAGGCAATCGTTGACACAGGCATTGGTTAGCAACACCTTTAAGAGGACAACTCTTTTCCCATCGGGGAGGACAGCGGGGTAAAGCCATCGCCCAAGGTCATCTTTCAAGCGGTGGACCATAGGGCTGCAGGCTTCCCCGCATAAATCGTATTGAGCAGCTTTCCCCAAAAACTCCAGCTTCTTCTCAATCTCCATTATCCGTCCTTCCTGGCCCAATCGTAAGGAATCTCCCCGCTGTGCGGTGGTATCCGGTACTCATCGGGGTTATCGTAATTGTAAAGCTCGGTGGGGATATTCACGATGAGGGTCATCTCAGTGCTTATCCCCTTGAAACCGTGGATGACGCCGGGTGGGATGGTGAGGAGCACAGGGTTCAGCTCGCCGATGAAGAACTCGTTTATTTCCCCGTAGGTTGGGGAACCCTCCCGACCGTCGTAAAGGACGACTTTGGCCATCCCCTTTATGCACACGAAGTGGTCGGTCTGCTTTTTGTGGTAATGCCAGCCTTTGACCACGCCGGGGTAAACGGCCGTAACGTAAACTTGGCCGAACTTCTGGAACTCTTCCCAGTCGGAGCGGAGCATTTCCATTAGGTAGCCTCTTTCATCGGGGATGACTTTAAGCTGGCGCACTTTAACCCCTTCTATTAGCCTCTTCATGGCGTTCCCTCCTGAAGATAAGCTTTAAGATTTTGCGCGCTACGGTCAAAGGACCCGTTCGGGTGACCACATCTACAGGGGAAGGGGCATGGGAAGGGTCAAATGACTCATAATGCACGATTTTTTCCAGAGGCAACCTCGGAGGCGGGTCAGGTATCTCTTCGGGGTAACCCAGGGTTATTATGGCCACTATCTCCAAGGGGTCGGGTATGGCGAAGTATTTTTTGATTGCGGGGGCATCAAATATGCCTATCCAGCAGGTTCCGAGCCCGAGGGCGTGGGCGGCAAGCATTATGTTTGCTCCGGCCAAGGAACAATCGGCCCAATACCATTTGCTCCGGCGGGGGTCACCGCAAATGATGATGCTCACAGGGGCCTCTGAGATATGCCTATTGCGGACGAAGAGGAAGCGTGAGTGTGCGCTCAAGAATTCTCGGTTTTTCTTATCCCTGACCACTACAAAGTGCCAGGGCTGGGCATTGACCCCGCTTGGGGCCCAGCGGGCAGCTTCCAGAACCCTTTGGAGAAGCTCCTCGGGGACAGGCTCATCCCTATAAGCTCTTACCGAACGCCTTTCCCTTATGGCCTTTTCCACAGGTGTAAGCATTTTCCTCCCTCCGTAGAAAATAATACCATCGGTTTGGGGCTTAGGCAAAATGGAGTTGACGCCTCAGGTGAGCTTCGGCGTGATTCTTCAGTCGGAAGAATGCCCGCAAAATTGGGACAACCCCTTTGCTTACCTGGGCGGAGTTGGGGCTAAAAAGCTTCCCATTGCTTGATAAATTTGCTATAATCTGCTTGATTTCACGCAAGGGTAAGAGCTATGGGCAGAGAATGGGCGATAAGGACCGAGAATTTGTGGCGGATATACAGGGTGCGGGGGAAACGCCGGCACCCACAAAAAGAGGTTATTGCCTTGAGAGATGTTAACCTTGAGATATACAAAGGGGAGCTGTTCGGCCTGCTGGGCCCTAACGGAGCCGGTAAGACGACTTTGATAAAAATCTTGGCCACTCTCTTGGCCCCCTCCTCCGGAAGGGCTTGGGTCGCAGGTTTTGATGTGGTCCGGGAGGCCCGCAAGATACGGCCTATAATCAACATGGTCTCAGGGGGCGAGGCCTCAGGTTACGGCTTGCTTACGGTGAGGGAAAATCTGTGGATGTTCGCCCAGTTCTACGGAATACCAACTTCTGAGGCCAACCGCCGCATTGAAGAGCTTCTGCGCCGTGTCGGCTTGGCCGATTGGATGCATACCAAAACTTCCCAGCTTTCCACTGGCATGCGCCAGAAGATGAATGTGGCTCGGGGGTTTCTGACAGACCCCGAAATCCTCTTCTTGGATGAACCAACGCTCGGCCTTGATGTGAACGCCGCTCGCCAAATCCGGCAGTTCATAAAGGATTGGCTGGAGGAGCATCCTGACCGCACTATCCTCCTGACTACTCACTACATGCAAGAGGCAGAAGAATTGTGCGACCGGGTGGCTATAATTGACCAGGGGAGGATAGTGGCTTGCGATTCCCCATCCGCTTTGAAGCAACGGCTTCGCCAAGAAGCCTTGTTTGAGTTGGAAATTACCTATCCCCAAGGATTGACCTCCGAAACCCTGGAAGCCATTGCCGGTGTCCACCGCGCCCTTTTGGCCGAAACCGATGGAGGCGCGAGGCTCAATTTAGCCCTGAAGGATGAATCAGCCCTCGCCGAAGTCATCCGTACCCTGACCGCTCATTCGGTTCAGGTCCGCCATTTGACTAAGAAAGAGCCAACTTTGGAGGATGTCTTTGTAGAGTTGGTCGGCCGGCCGTTTGAAGAGGTGAAGGAGGATGAAGGCTAAAGCTACAGGCTGGAAGTTGTTCTTGAAGACGGTGATAGCCCGTGCCTACCCAAGAATTGTAGCTCAGCAGAGGGAGAGGTCATGGATTTTCTTTGACGTCTTCCTCTCGCTCCTGGCGGTCTCAGCTTATGTATTCATCTATCGGGCTATCAGGGCACCGGAAGAGTATATAGGCTTCGTGGTGTTAGGCGGAGCTATGACCGCTTTCTGGCTGAACGTGCTTTGGAGCATGTCTACCCAATTTTATTGGGAGAAGGAGACGGGCAACTTGCCGCTTTACATAATATCACCAGCTCCTAAGATGGCCATCCTTTTAGGCATGGCTTTGGGGGGCATTGTGGGCACTTCTCTGAGAGCAGCCACAATTATCTTTGTGGGAAGCATCCTTTTCCGGGTGCGTTTCTCCGTCGCCAATGCGCCGCTTCTGGTGTTGGTCTTTGCCCTTACTCTTGTAGCTCTTTACGGCCTTGGAATGATGAATGCTTCCCTTTTCCTCTTATGGGGAAGGGAGGCCTGGCATTTGGCCAGCTTAGCCCAGGAGCCGATTTACCTCCTATCGGGCTTCTATTTCCCAATCAAGAGCTTAGGGTTTTGGGTAGCGGCGGTTGCTTCTCTAATACCCCTGACTCTTGGCCTTGACGCTATGCGCCAGTTGCTATTTCCCTC
>JAPWUT010000089.1 GCA_028275425.1 Anaerolineae bacterium
AAACCAAAAAGGGGCGAGCTCTCAACCCCCTGCAATCCCGCCACGAGTGGAGCCCAAAACGCCGGCAAACCCTCAGCCAACGGGGGTGGGCAAATGGGGGTCCAGGGGGCGGAGCCCCCTGGCAGGGGGTCTGGGGGGTGTCCCCCCACAAATTCAAATGGCGAACCCTAAGCCCACGAGGGCGGACAAACAGAGCTCCAAAGAAATCCACACCCGTCCAATCCTTAAAATCTTTCCAAAACCCCGCTCTCAGACTGGCGTTTTTTGGGGCTTTGTAGTAAAATAGTGGTAATTGGTGGAGCAAAGTGGATATGTTCTCCGGAGAATCCAGGCATTCTATTGATGAAAAGGGTAGGCTAATAATACCGGCCAAATTCCGCCCTGCCCTGCAAGAAGGTATGTTCTTGACAAGGGGATTGGATGGGTGCCTCTTCATTTTCCCCCTCTCCACTTGGAACGAGCTCGCCCAGAAGGTTAAAGAGCTACCCCTCACAAATCCGGCCGCCCGAGCCTTCAGCCGCCTTGTCCTTTCCGGAGAAGAATGCCAGATGGATAAACTCGGCCGAATACTTATCCCCGCCCATTTGAGGGAATTTGCCGGGCTTGATAACTCCGCAGTCATTGTGGGCCAAGGGAAAAGGATTGAGATTTGGAGCGAAAAGCGCTGGAATGAGCTTGTGGAACGCTTCACCCAGGAAGAAGAGGCCTTCGCCGAGCAGTTCAAGGAGCTGGGAATATAGGGATGCAACATACCCCCGTCCTGCTCAAAGAGGTATTAGAGGGGCTTGCCGTAAAGCCTGGAGGCCTTTACATAGATGCTACCGTGGGTGAAGGAGGTCACGCCGAAGCCATATTAGAAGCTTCTTCCCCCGATGGCTGTTTGTTGGGGATTGATGTGGATGAAGAGGCCATTAAGAGGGCCTCCGAAAGGCTTGCCCGCTTCAAGGGGAGAGTGGCTTTGGTCAAGGCCAGCTACACTAATTTGGTTAATACAGCCCGCAAAGAGGGGTTTTTACAGGTTGATGGCATCCTCTTTGACCTCGGGTTTGCCTTGTTCCAAGTGGAAGATGCCAAGAGAGGCTTCTCCTTTTACCTCAACGGCCCCTTGGATATGCGTTACGATCGGGCTGGCAAATTGTCCGCTTACCACATCGTGAACCGGCTCCCCGAAGAGGAGCTGGCGGATATCATTTGGAAATACGGTGAGGAGCCGAAAGCCAGGCGTGTGGCAAAGGCCATAGTGCAAGCCAGACCCATCCGCTCCACTTTAGAGCTGGCCAGGGTGGTAGAGCAAGTAGTAGGTTCAGGTGGGAAGATTCATCCCGCCACCAGAGTCTTTCAGGCCATACGCATCGCCGTCAACCGGGAACTGGACAACCTTAAAGAGGCATTGCCTCAAGCCGTTGAGCTTTTAAAGCCCGGTGGGAGATTGGCCGTGATTTCCTTCCATTCCTTGGAAGACCGAATTGTCAAAGAATTTTTCCGGCAAGAATCCAGGGATTGCATATGTCCTCCTGAGCTTCCGGTGTGCATGTGCCACCACAAAGCAACCCTGAAGGTCATAACCCCTAAACCCATAAAGCCTTCCCCACAGGAGGTAGAGGCTAACCCCAGGAGCCGAAGCGCTAAGCTCCGAATAGCTGAAAGGAGGCCTTAAATGAGCCAAGATGCCCTTTCCTGGCCCGAAACCAAAATTCAAGTAACGGGGATAACCAGGCTTGCCGAACGGACCGGCCTCTTTTTGCTCCTGCTCTTCGCCCTGATTATAATGGTGGCTTGGCTGGGTTTTGCTACCAAAGCTGAGACAAAAGCTTTGAGTATTGAAGCCCAGACCTTGCAGAAGGAGGCTTTCAACCTTAAACGCTATAACCTTGACCTTTTAGAAAAAGTCTCTGAGGCCTGCCTTTCGGCGGAAGTTTACGGCTATTTTTACCCTAAGGATTGGGAAGTCCTGGCCCGGGGGCCTTAGGAGGCAAAATGCCCAAGAGGCCTTCGCTACCTTCTTTCAAGCCTGAACAAAGGGTAAAACTTGGGAGCCTGGTGATGGCTCTATTGACCGTGATTTTCCTTTCCCGAATGGCTCAAATCATGCTCAGCCCTCCGCATCAAATCCGGGAAGAAGTGGAAAACTTGGCCTACGCTTACGAATCCACGCGGACCCCGCCTCTGGCCAGAGGTTTAATATTTGACCGCAAAGGTTACCCCCTGACCCTGAATGCCTTACACTACCGGCTTGCCGCTTACGTGGACCGCATCAAAGCCGAAGGGGTTGAGAGGGAAATCATTGTCAAAAAGTTGGCCGGGATTCTCAAAAGAGATGAGGGTGAGTTGAAAGCTTGCCTGGAAAAATATAAGCTAAACGCCGACGGCACCCAAACCCTGAACTATTACTGCCTCTTGGCCCAAGAAGTAGACGAAGCGGGCAAGAAAAGCCTGGAATCAGCCCTGAAGGAGGCTTTTGGCGAGGATGGAAAGCTGCCTAATTGGCTGGGCTTTGAGCCTTTCCCGGTGCGCTTTCACCCCGAAGGAAGGCTTGCTTCCCACGTCTTGGGCACTTATCTTCCTCAGGGGGAAATAAAGCTTGGGGTGGAAGCCTATTACGATGCCTTCCTTTCGGGAAAGGAAAAGCCTTCGCCAAGCTTATCGGTGGGGGAAATAGGCCTACCCTTAGCTTACACCGCCGATGGGTGCAGCTTAATCTTGAGCATAGATAGGGACATCCAAAGGGCTGCGGAAGCAATCTTGGGGGAAGCCATTTTTAATTCAGGAGCGGAAAGCGGGGTCATAATAGTGCAAGACATTGCCACCGGGGAAGTCTTGGCCATGGCTGGCTACCCTGATTACAACCCCGATTCCCCGGCCGAATCGCCCCAGGAATTTTTGGCCAATCCGGCCATAAGCTCGCTATACGAGCCGGGTTCGGTCTTCAAGTTAGTAACTTATGCCGCAGCTTTGGACTCCGGCCTTATAAACCCGAACTCGCCATTCTACGATGAAGGCTTTATCAATGTTGGGGGGCATGTCATAAGGAACTTTGGCAAGGTGGTTTACGGAAATGTTGATGCAACCAAAGCTTTGGCCCTTTCCATAAACGTGATTGCTGTCAAGATAAACCTCTCCCTCGGCCCCCAGGTTTACTACACTTACGTCCGCCGCTTCGGCTTTGACTCTCGGACCGGAATAGACCTCCCAGGCGAGAGTCAGCCATTAGTAAGGTTCCCTGGAGAAAATGGCTGGTCTTATGCCGATTTGGGGACCAATGCTTTCGGGCAGGGCATATCCGTTACCCCAATCCAGATGACGGCAGCTATCGCTGCTATAGCTAACAAAGGCTTGCTCATGAGGCCGAGGGTGGTTTCAGGCTTAGTTTGCGATGGCAAGCTCTACCAGTTGCCTCTGGAAAAATATGTTGTGCGAAGGGTCATTTCGCCCGAAAGCGCTTCATCCCTAACCCAGATGATGGAAGGGGTTGTTGAATACTGGAAGGATTATGCCGATGTGCCCGGTTATTCTGCGGCCGGGAAAAGCGGAACGGCTGAAGTCCCAACCCTTTCCGGTTACGAACCATCGCAGCCCCCTATTGTCTCTTTCGGGGGGTTTGTGCCGGCAAAGAATCCAAAGGTTGCGATATTGGTCAGGCTTGATAAGCCTGGAGGTAAGGCTACCGGCATACGGTTTGCGGCTCCCGCTTTCTCCAAGCTTGCCTATCAAACTATGAGGATTTTGGGAGTCCCTCCTGATGAGCCGGAGGAGCTTTCGGCAAGGTGATGGGAAATGATAGGGCTCAGGGAACTATTTGAAGCCTTGGCCGGAGAGAAACCACCGGAAGGCATCATCCCTCCCATCCGCTTCTCCAAGGCTGTGATTGATTCGCGGCTGGCTGAGGAAGGCTCCCTCTTCATCGCCCTAAAAGGGGAAAATACCGATGGCCACCTTTTTATCCAGGAAGCATTTGACCGAGGGGCTATTGCTGCCTTGGTGGAAAAGGTGCCAGATTTACCTTGCCAAACCTTTGACCTCAGGGCTAAGCCCGTCCGATGGCCTGAGGAAAGGATAAAATTACCGGTGTGCCTTTTAGTCCCGGAAACCTTAAAAGCCCTCCAGGAGGCTGCGGCTTTCTGGCGCCGCCAGCACATGGTTAAAGTCATAGGGGTAACAGGAAGCGTAGGGAAAACCACAACCAAAGAGCTCATAGCTTCGGTCCTTTCCCGCGGGTTTAGGACCTTGAAAAGCTATGGCAATTACAACAATGAGATTGGCTTGCCCCTGACTTTACTTCACCTGGGGCCTGAACATGAAAGGGTGGTTTTGGAGATGGGGATGTATGCCTTAGGGGAGATTGCGCTGCTGGCGGAAATAGCCCTACCGGCTATAGGGGTTGTCACTTGCGTTGAGCCTGTGCACCTGGAGAGGCTGGGGACTATAGAGAAAATAGCGCAGGCCAAGGCCGAACTGGTAGAAGCCCTCCCACCCGACGGGATTGCCGTCCTCAATTACGACGATGAGAGGGTGCGGGCAATGAAGGATAAGACTAAGGCTCGGGTCTTTTACTACGGCCTTGACCCCCAAGCCGACCTCTGGGCCGATGATATCCAGAGCGAGGGGTTGGCAGGGGTTCGCTTCCGCTTCCATTACGGCCGAGAAGTAATCCATGCTCGCATTCCCCTCTTGGGAAGGCACAGCGTCCACACCGCCCTGGCTGCGGCAGCAGTGGGGCTTGTGGAAGGGCTTTCCTGGGGAGAAATAATGGCCGGCTTGAAGGACACTTCGGCTCAAGTCAGGCTTATGGCTGTGAAGGGAATCAGGGATTCAACGATTTTGGATGACACCTATAATGCCAGCCCCCCTTCTACTCTGGCCGCTTTGAGCGTATTGGGAGAATTGCCAGGGAGGCGTATTGCCGTTTTGGGAGACATGCTGGAGTTGGGCTCCTACGAGGAAGAAGGGCATCGGAAGGTGGGGAGGAAGGCGGTAGAAGTGGCCTCAATCCTGATTACAGTTGGACCCCGGGCCAGGATAATAGCCCAGGAAGCCTTATCCTGTGGCATGCCTTCGGACAAGGTCCACAGCTTTGAATCCAGGGAAGAAGCCGCAGCCTTCCTCCTGGAAATTTTAGAGCCCGGCGATGTCGTACTGGTCAAAGGCTCGCGGGCTATGAGGATGGAGGAAATAGTGAAGGCAATCATGGCGAGGGATTAGGGAAATGGCTTACGCCTTGGCTCTCGGAACAGTTTCCTTCCTTCTGGCAGTGATTTGGGGAGGGCCTTTGATTGAGTTCTTGAAAAGCCATGGGATAGGGAAAATGATAAAGGTGAATGGCCCCAGCTCGCACATGAGCAAGATGGGAACGCCTACCATGGGCGGAGTGATGATTATCTTGCCTGTGCTCCTCATCACCATTACCCTCAACTTCTTCAGCCTTCTGGGCATGACCCTGCTGGGTCGTTCAATCCTTGTCCCGCTGGGGGTTATGGTCGGTTACGGGATTCTGGGCGCACTTGATGATTGGGAGGGGGTAAAGGGCAGGAGGAAGGGCGAAGGGATGAGAGCCAGGGCGAAGTTCCTGGGCCAAGTGATTTTGGCTTTCTTGACCGCCCTTATGATTTACTATGGCCTTGGCCTCAGGGTCGTGGCCATCCCGACAATCCCCAAGATGATAGACCTTGGGATTTGGTACATCCCCATAGCCATGTTCATCATAGTGGGGACGTCCAACGCCGTTAACCTCACGGATGGCTTAGACGGGTTAGCGGGGAGCATAGCGGCGATAGCCTTTGCTGCTTACGGGGTCATAGCTTACCTTCAGGGCCAGATTTACTTAACGAGGTTCTGCTTCACGGTTGTGGGGGCACTTTTAGCCTTCCTTTGGTACAATTCCCACCCGGCCGAGCTCTTCATGGGGGATACTGGCTCGCTATCCATAGGAGCCACTTTGGCTGTAGTGGCACTGATGACCGGCCAATGGCTTCTTCTGCCGATTATAGGCTTCGTCTTTGTAGCCGAGGTCCTCTCGGTCATAATTCAGGTGGCCTATTTCAAATACACCAAATCCCGTTACGGGCAAGGCAGACGGATTTTCAAGATGGCACCTTTACATCACCATTTTGAACTTTTGGGCTGGTCCGAAACCCACATAACCCAGCGGTTCTGGCTCATAGCCGTTCTCATGGCAATGCTGGGCATAGCCTTGGCTTTGGTTTAAATGGGGCCGACCTAACCCCCTGGCCCAGCAGAGTTCGGCCGGGGGAGAGGTTAACCCCAAAACGCTGGCGAACCCTTAGCCCACGGGGGTGGGCAAATGGGGGTCCAGGGGGCGAAGCCCCCTGGCGGGGGGTTTGGGGGGTGTCCCCCCACGAAGCCTTAAAAAGGGGCGAGCAGTCAACCCCTGCAACCCCGCCAACGAGTGGGACCCAAAACGCCGGCGAGCCCTCGGCCAACGGGGGTGGGCAAATGGGGGTCCAGGGGGCGAAGCCCCCTGGCAGGGGGTGCCTTTCTGACCTAACCCCCTGGCCCGAAAGGTTAACCCCAAGACGCTGGCGAACCCTCGGTTAACGGGGGTGGGCAAAAAAGCAAAACTAAAGGCAGGGTGGATTAAAGCTTATGGAATTCAAAGGCTTGAGAGCTACCATAATAGGCCTGGCAAGGGAGGGAAGCGCCTTGGCTCGCTTCCTGGCCGAAAGAGGCGCCGAGGTAACCGTGACCGACATCAAAAGGGAAGAAGAACTTCGGGAAAGAATGGTTCCCCTCGCTCACCTACCAATCCGCTTCGTCCTGGGAAGCCACCCCATTGACCTCCTGGATGAAACCGACATCCTCTTCGTAAGCCCAGGGGTTCCTTTGGAAATCCCAATCGTCCAAGAGGCCAGGAAACGAAGAATACCCGTAAGCGGTGAATCAAGGCTTTTCTGCGAACTATGCCCGGCCACCATAATAGGGATAACCGGCTCCAGCGGCAAAACCACTACCACCGCTGTAACCGGAGAAATGCTGAAAGAGGCCGG
>JAPWUT010000090.1 GCA_028275425.1 Anaerolineae bacterium
TGCCCTTAGGCCTTAAAGCCAAAATCTACCCTCCGGCCAGAGGCCAAGTCCTCTTTGAAGGGGAATCGCCTTACAACTACGTTTGGGTAATCCAATCGGGCCAGGATATTTACTTGATGCTCAACGAAGGGTTCGGGGTCCAATCCCTCTACAACCCCGAAGAAGTGCTCACGGGAGGAATATGGGACTATTTCCTCCTGGCTCCTCTGTTCAACCCACCACCTTTTTCCCCGGCCGAAGTGAAAAGCCTTTGCTTGATCGGTTTAGCCGGCGGAACTATTTCCAGGCTCTACACCCAAATCTATGGCCCGATTACCATTGATGGGGTAGAGATTGACCCCTTAGTGGTGGAGGCGGCCAGGAAGTTCATGGCTCTGGATAGCCCAAACCTTAAGGTCGCAATAGACGATGGCCGCCATTACCTGAGCCGCTCCGCTAAAATCTACGACGTGATAGCCGTGGATGCCTATCGCCCTCCTTACATCCCCTACCACTTGACCACCAGGGAATTCTTCCAGGAAGTTCTCAAGCACCTTAGCCCCAGAGGAGTAGTAGCCGTAAACGTGGCCCATACTCCTTCCGATTACCGACTGGTCAATGCCATCGCTTCCACTATGGCCTCAGTTTTCCCCAGCGTTTACGTCATTGACGAATCCCCTTCCGACCACCCCATAGCCAATTCCCTCATAGTTGGCACTGCCTCCGCAACCAGGCCAGAGAATTTTCCCTTGAATGTGGCTTTCGTGGAGAATCCGTACCTTCTGGAAGTTGCCAAAAGGGCCTTGCCTGAGGTAAAAATTTTTGTGGGGGGAAGCAGCATCCTAACCGATGACCATGCTCCGGTTGAGCATCTAACCCACCTGACAATTCTGGATTACCTGAGGGGGAAAAGGTGAGAGGCCAAAAGACAGGTGTGGCTGACCTGCCCCTGCATTCGGGGGAGGTGCCACGCTGGCTTTTCCAAAGGATGGCCTTATTGGCCAGGGAAATAACGGCCATAATCGTGATGGAATTCGGAACGGCCGAGTTCCTGAGGAGGCTTTCGGACCCGTTCTGGCTCCAAGCCTTCGGGTGCGTCTTAGGCTTTGATTGGCACTCCAGCGGCCTCACCACAACTACTTGCGGGGCTCTGAAAGAAGGCCTCAAGAACCTCGGCGATGAGCTTGGCCTATTCGTAGCCGGAGGGAAAGGTGGGACCTCCCGCCGCACTCCGGAGGAAATCCTGGCCCGAGGAGAACTCATATCTGCCGACCCAGCCGGCCTCGTCTATGCCAGCAGGATGGCGGCAAAAGTTGATAACACCGCCTTACAAGACGGCTACCAAATCTACCACCACACCTTCGTCTTTGACCGGGAAGGGAACTGGTGTGTAATCCAGCAGGGTATGAACCCGGCTAACCGCTACGCTCGCCGCTACCACTGGCTTGGGGAAAAGGTCAAAAGCTTCGTCTGCGAACCCCACAACGCCGTATGCTGCGATTTGGTGACAGAACCACTGAACCTTGTAGCCGCCGAAAGCGAAGAGGCCAGACGGATGAATGCTCTCTTGGCCTGCGAAAAGCCGGAGAAACTGATTAAAGAGCTTAACCTCCTAAAGAGCCTATCTCTACCTCCCCGCCACCACATCCTCCTTGAGGACATATCGCCCAATCGCCTCTACTCCGTGTTCCTCAAGACCTACGAACACCAGCCGCAGGATTTTGTAGCCCTTCTGGAAATGGAAGGAGTCGGTCCAAAAACTATACGAGCCCTAACCCTCATCGCCGAACTCCTCTACGGTACACCGGTGAGCTACCGTGACCCCGTCCGCTTCAGCTTTGCCCATGGAGGCAAAGACGGCCATCCTTACAGGGTTGACCGCCGCACTTATGACCAGTCCATTGAAATCCTCAGCGATGCTGTGAGGAAAGCGAAGCTCGGCCAAAGGGAGAAACTGGAGGCCCTTAAGAGGCTCTCGCGCTATGCGCTTCGTGGGGATTGACCTCGCCTGGTCCTACCGCAATCCGTCGGCAGTGGTGGTCTTGGAAGGGGAAAGGACAGTAGCTTGGAACGAGAAGATTGGAAGCGATGAGGAAATCATCGCTTTCTTGAGGGAAGTCCTTGGGGAAAAGCCGGCCCTGGTAGCAGTGGATGCTCCTTTGGTTGTGCCCAATGAAAGGGGGTTACGCCCCTGCGATCGGGAACTTGGTGCTGCCTTTCGCCGCTACGAAGCCGCCCCTCACCCCGCCAACCGACTCCGCTTCGGGGGAAGGGTCAGGGGGGAGGAACTGGTCAAGAAACTGGAGCAAGATGGTTTCATACATTCCCCTCTCATTGAACCGCTGCGGGAAACGAGGCAAGTGGTAGAAGTTTACCCGCATCCGGCTGCCGTAACTCTATTCGGCTTGGAGAAGACCTTGAAATACAAAGCGCGGCCTGGGCGCTCCCTGGACTTTAGGAAAGCGGAGCTTAAGCGTTTCATGAGCTTACTGAAGGGGCTGGAAAAGGCTTTCCCTGCCCTCCATGCCCCTGCAATCTTAAACAAGGACATCTCACCCCTCAATGGGCGGGAACTGAAAGCCTTTGAGGACCTCGTTGATGCCCTCTTCTGCGCCTACATTGCCCTCTACTGCTGGACCTGGGGCCCGCAGAGATACCGCGTGTTCGGCAGTAAAGCCGAAGGCTACATCATCGTGCCTACCCCATAATTAAGCCAGCCTCCGCTGACCTTGATTGGGAGTGTAGTAGGCTGCGCTCCCAAGAACCTTTAAAAGAGGCGAGTAGTTCACCCCTGCAACCCCGCCACGAGTGGGACCCAAAACGCTGGCAAACCCTCAGCCAACGAGGGTGGGAAATGGGGGTTCAGGGGGCTGCCCTCTGGCGGGGGCTGTGGGGGGTGTCTCGTTCACGCCGACTGAAGTCAGCCTCTTTGAAAAAGGTCGGCCTGCGCCGACCTTGATTAAACCGGGGGTGGAGGGGGCGCAGCCCCCTCCCAGGGGGTTTGGGGGATGTGCCCCCAAAATTTTCAAAGAAGGAGCGAGCAACTAACTCTTACCACCCCGCCACGAGTGGGACCCAAAACGCCGGCGAACCCTCAGCCCACGAGGGTGGGCAATGGGGGTCCAGGGGGCTTGCCCCTGGCGGGGGGCTGTGGGGGGTGTCCCCTGACCTAACCCCTTGACCCCCTGCGAAGGAAGGGGGAAAATTTGGCGGGGTTCTCCCCTCTCTGCCTCGGAGAGGGACCGGAGGAGAGGTTAATCCCCCAGAACGCTGGCAAACCCTCAGCCAACGAGGGCGGGAAAAATTATGGCCTATATACCCAAACTTCCCTCCATTTGCGGTAAAGGCGCAGTTGTGTTATCTTCTGAAAACGAAACAGGCCAAAAGTTAAGGGGGTAAAAAGACATGGGTTCGGATAGGCCTCTCCCTTTGAGGTTAGACTGGGAAAAAATCCTCTACACCCTATTCCTTTTAGCCGCCATCTTCTCCCGCTTCTGGGCCCTTGGGGTCAGAGCTATGAGTCACGATGAGAGCCTGCATGCCCTCTACTCCTATTACCTCTACTCCGGCCGAGGCTACCAGCATACCCCAATGATGCATGGCCCCTTCCTCTTCCACGCCAACGCTCTCATCTACTTCCTCTTCGGAGTGAACGATTTCACCGCCAGAATAATGCCCGCAATTTTCGGGGTCGTTTTGGTCCTCTTACCTTACTTTATGCGGCGCTGGCTTGGCCCCACCGGCGCCCTCTTCACCTCTTTCCTCTTCCTCATCTCACCGTCCTTCCTATACTACTCCCGCTACATCCGCAACGACATCTACATTGCCGTCTGGAATATGCTCATGGTAATCGCCTTGTTCCGATTCCTTGAGGAAAAACAGCCCCGCTGGCTTTACCTTGGCGCTGCCGTCTTGAGCTTAGCCATCGCCACGAAAGAGGTTGCTTACATAAGTGCTTCCATTGGCTTCGTGTTCGTTCTGGCTGCCCTCCTTTGGGAAAACCTGAGCGCCGAAGAGGCCCAGAGCATTCGCATACTGCTGGCGATAGCAGTGTCCTCCCTCGTAGCCATAATTTTGGCCTTAAGTGCCATTGCCTTGGAAAGGCCGAGAGGCTTTCCTACCCCCTTGCTTTCCTTAACCCCTTACTTTTCCCTTTTCACCGGAATCCTGGGGGCAATACTGGCCGTTGGAGTAATCGCCAGGGTAAGCCCGGAAAAGCCCTTTACTTCCGCCATCCGCACACTCAATTCCAGAGTCCTCTTGATAAGTATCCTCATATTCCTGGCCATCCACGTAACCCTTTTCACCACTTTCTTCACCAACCCCTACGGCCTGATAACCGGAATCCCAGGCTCAATATCCTACTGGCTTGCACAGCATGGGGTCCAAAGGGGAGGCCAGCCCTGGTATTACTACTTGCTCCTCTTGCCCCTTTACGAATTCTTACCCCTAATCCTCGGCACCGCTGGCTTGCTCTACTACATTTTCAGGCCTCAGAGGGAAAGAGCCTGGTTCCAAGCCCTATTGGCCTCTTGGCTCATCCTTGCCCTGGTTATATACAGTTGGGCCGGAGAAAAGATGCCCTGGCTTGTCCTCCACCCAGCTCAACCATTTGTAATTCTGGCCGGAATGTTCGGTGGGCAGCTCCTGGAAAGGTTCCGATGGAAGGATTGGTGGGAAAAGGGAGGGCTGATAGCTCTTATACTCTTGGTCCCAACCTTCGCCGCCCTGATTCAATTCCTGACCTTAAGGCCATTCCAAGGCCTTTCCCTCCAGAAGCTTTCCATAACTATGCGATGGCTGGCCTCACTTCTGGCCTTGGCCGGCTTCGGCTACTTCCTCTACCGTCGCTTCAGAGAGCTGGGCAAAGGGCTCTCCATCGGAACAATTGGCTTATTGGCCGGAATCGCCCTTAGCCTTCTTACCGTCCGCTTCGCCTGGATGGCTTCCTTCATAAACTACGATAACGTCAAAGAGTTGCTGGTTTACGCCCACGGTACCCCGGACATAAAGATTGCTTTGGCTCAGATTGACCTCGTCTCACTCCACACCGTCGGCGACCGACAGATAAAGTTCGCTTACGATGACGATTCTACCTGGCCTTTGGAATGGTATTTCAGGGACTACCCCAACCGAGTTTATTACGGAGCTAACCCCACCCGCGAAGCCCTGGACGCTCCCATCGTAATCGTAGGGCCTAAGAATGAAGACAAAGTCAAACCTTTCCTTGGGGACCAATATTACCGCTTCGCCTACCGGCTCGTTTGGTGGCCGAAGGAAGATTACAAGGGCTTGACCCCAGCCCGCCTCTGGAGGATGCTTAAGGACCCTGAGACCAGGCGAGCAATATGGGATGTGTTCTTCTACCGCCGCTACAAAACACCCCTCACTCAGTGGCCCTACGTCCATTACTTCTACCTCTACATCCGCAAGGATGTTTACCAAAAGGTTTGGGAACTGGGAGTTGCACCCCCTCCGCCGCCTGAAGAGGTTGAGCCTTACGCCCGCGGCTTTCGGACGATAACGCCCTCTTTGGAGATAGGGACATGTGGTTCAGGACCAGGCCAATTCCTTAGCCCACGCAATCTCGCCGTGGACAAAAAGGGCAACATCTACGTTGCCGATTCCGGGAACAATCGGATACAGAAGCTCAGCCCAGAAGGCCAATTCCTCCTCCAATGGGGAAGCTTCGGCGCCGCTCCAGGCCAGTTCAACGACCCGTGGGGGATTGCCGTGGATGAAAAGGGGAATGTCTATGTGGCCGATACTTGGAACCATCGCATTCAGAAATTTGACTCCGAAGGCAATTTCCTGACCTCATGGGGCTACTTTGTGAACACCGAAGGCAAGCTTGAGCTGTTTGGGGGCTTCTGGGGTCCAAGGGCCATCGCCATTGACTCCGAGGGCAACCTCTACGTAGCCGATACCGGGAACAAACGCGTCCAGAAATTCTCCCCTGAAGGCCTCTTCTTAGGCCAGTGGGGAGGCTTCGGCACTACAGAAGGGCTTTTTGATGAGCCAGTAGGGATAACCATTGATTCCGCCGGCAATCTCTACGTCGCCGATACCTGGAACAGGCGCATCCAAAAATTTGATAGGAGCTTTCAATTTGTAAAAGAATGGCCCATTTACGGCTGGGAGAGCCGCTCCGTAGTCAATAAGCCATACCTTGTAGCAAGCCCAGACGGACGCCTCTTTGTAACCGACCCGGAATTCCACCGCATTTTGGTTTTTGACTTAGAAGGCAACTTCCTCTTCACCTTTGGCCACTACGGTGAGCTAAATCTCCCCTTAGGCCTGGCCGTGGACCAGCAAGGCAACCTCTATGTAGCCGATTCTGGGAATTGCCGCATCCTGAAATTCCCCTTCTCCTCGGAGGAACTTAAAGAGGGGAAAATGAAGTAACGCTATTCCCTCTGCCTTCCCCCTGCCAGGCAAGCTTAAGGATGAAGCATCAGCAAACCAGCCTCCGAGTGGGCCGCAAAACGCTGGCGAACCCTTAATCCTCCCCCTCTTCCCCAATCACCCTGAAAGTCCTCGGCTCGTAGCCAAAACCACTTTCATAGGGAGGAAGAAGGGTCGGAAAACGCGTCGCCCCTCCAGGGTTCACTACTATCACCGGCGGAGTCGGAGGATAGGCATTGACCTTAGGCTCCTCACTCCTCACCTCCCTCTTCAGAACCAAAAAGGTCACAAGGTAAAGAGGAAGGCTGGCCACAAGCCCAAACAATACCCCCATGACCACGGCCAAAGACTCCTTTGAAAGCCTAAGGCCAGCCACAACACCAAGAGCTATGGGGAAAAGACAAACTCCTAAGGCTATCCACTTCTTCATGGCCACCTCCATCTCCTTTCCCTATCCGGGTTCACACCAAAAGCATTGGACAAAGTCCTCAAGGCCGCCTCATACCCATCCCTGAAGCCACGCTTGTAATCGCTTTCCCCCTCCCCAAATGCCTGGACCGTTACCGAAA
>JAPWUT010000091.1 GCA_028275425.1 Anaerolineae bacterium
GGTCCCACTCGTGGGCGGGTTGCAGGGGTTGGTAACTCGCCCCTTTTTAAGTTTTTGTGGGGGGACACCCCCCACGGCCCCCCGCCATGGGGGCTTCGCCCCCCTGGACCCCCCTTTCCCCACCTTCGTAGGCTGAGGGTTTGCCAGCGTTCTGGGTCCCACCCGTGGCGGGGTTGCTAATGTGGGCAAATCGCCCCCTCGTTTTATTCTGGGAGCACATCCCCCAGACCCCCTGCCAGGGGGCTTGCGCCCCCTGGACCCCCCGTTTGCCCGCCCTCGTTGGCTGAGGGTTCGCCGGCGCTCTGGGTCCCACTCGTGGCGGGGTGACAGTTCGCCACTGCTTTGAAATTTTTGCCCCCTGGAGAGGGATTTCCTGCGGTTTCCCAATTTCCCATCGCTTCCCAAGGTTGTGGTATAATAGAATTAACTTTGCGAGGTGGAAGGTTTTGGGCCAGTATACTGTAGGCCTTAACGCCCACCTGCTTTCGCTGTCTCAAAATTATAGAGGGGCAGGCATAAATCAATATATCTACAACTTGCTCCGTTTCCTCCCCACCGTGGACGGGGAAGGACGGTACGTGGCTTTCTTGGGGGAAAAAAGGGCTCAGTTCCCCGGAATAAGGTTGTGCTTTACCCCCTTGCCTACTGCTCTCCCACCAGTCAGGATTTTATGGGAGCAGGTTTTCCAGCCCTGGGCCCTTTGGCAAGAAAGGGTTGAACTCCTCCATAGCCTCGCCTTTGTCGGGCCACTGTTTTCCCCTTGCCCCTTCTTGGTTACAGTTTACGACCTAAGCTTCCTCCAGTACCCCGGAAGCTTCAGGCTCTGGAATAGGCTTTACCTCTCACTCTTTACCCGCATTTCAGTTAAAAAGGCCCGCCGGGTCATAGCAATCTCCGAGAATACTAAAAGGGACTTGGTGAAGCTTCTGGGAGTGGATGAGAGGAAAGTAAGGGTTACCTACTGCGGCTACGATGAAAGTTTGAGGCCGCTCCCCGAGGCAGAAATAGAAGAATTCCGGAGGCGGAAGGGCCTCCCTGAGCGCTTCATCCTCTTCTTAGGAACTATTGAACCGCGCAAGAACTTGGTCCGCTTACTGGAAGCTTTCTCCAAAATTAAAGGGGAAGGGGTAAAGCTTGTCCTGGCCGGCGGCCTTGGGTGGGGCTACGGGCCGATATTAGCTTCTGTGGAAAGGCTTAACTTAAAGGAAGATGTGCTGCTTCCCGGCTTTGTCCCACCGGAGGAGAAAGTTTACTGGTACAATGCAGCCGAAGTCTTTGTCTATCCCTCCCTTTACGAAGGGTTCGGTTTACCTCCCTTGGAAGCGATGGCCTGTGGCACGCCAGTTGTGGCCTCAAAGGCCGCGAGTTTGCCAGAAGTAGTCGGGGATGGAGGGGTTTTGGTTGACCCCCTTAACCCCGATGCCATGGCCGAGGCCCTTTTGCGCTTGCTTTCCAATCCCGAAGAAAGGGAAAGGCTTAGAATAAAAGGGCTGCGGCAGGCTCAAAAGTTTTCGTGGGAACTGATGGCTAAAGAGACCGTCTCTATCTATAGGGAGGCTTTGGCTGAAAGGAGGCCACGCTTATGAAAAAGTTCCGCCAAAAGGTCGCTTTCTTCACCGCTTTGGCCGATTTTCTCTTAATAAATGTGGCCTTCGCCCTCGCCTATTGGGTGCGGTACGAGCTTGAGTGGATAAAGCCGGTAGCGGAAGCTCACTACGTCCCTTACCGCTTCTATTTCCCCTTCTCCTTAATCCTTTCCTTCCTCCTCATGCTCACCTACGTGGTCCAGAAGCTTTACGATTACGAGCCAAAGAAGTCCTTCTCCGATGAGTTCACCACCATCTTCACCGGGACAGCGACCGGGATATTGCTCCTGGTGGCCATTTTCTTCTTCTACCGCCCCCTCTTCTACTCCCGCCTCCTCCTGATTTACGCCTTCGCCTTCATCGTCTTTCTCCTTAGCCTGATCCGTGTCCTTCGGAACATAGTTTTGGGGATGCTCCGTAAGAGGGGCATTGGGGTAACTCGGGTCCTCATAGTAGGGGCTGGGGATATAGGGAGGAAGGTGCTTCGGAATCTATTGGCCCAACCCCACTTGGGCTACCACGTAGTAGGGTTTGTGGACGATAACCCCGAAAAGGGGCAAGGTTACATTGGACGCTTCAAGGGGCTGGGAGGGATTGAAAAGATACCGCAAATTCTGCAGGACGAGGCCGTAGATGAGGTAATAGTAACCTTGCCCTGGATGTACCACCGGAAAATCCTAAGCATAGTGGAGCAATGCGAGCGTTACAACGTCAAAGCCAAAATTGTGCCCGACCTTTTCCAGATTAGCCTCAGCCAGATTGAAGTGGATGACCTTAGCGGCCTCCCACTCATAAGCATAAGGCCTGTAGCCTTTAGGCGATGGGAAAAGTTGGTAAAGAGGGCTATGGACTTAGTGATAGCTTCGGTGGCCCTAATCATCTTCTCCCCCCTCATGCTTATAATCGCCCTGGCCATAAAGCTGGATTCCCCAGGCCCTGTCTTCTTCAAGCAGGTTAGGGTAGGGAAAGGGGGGAAAGAGTTCGTAATGTACAAATTCCGCTCAATGAGGGGAGGGGCAGAGGAAGAGCAGGAGCGGCTTAGGGAGCTAAGCGAAGTGGATGGCCCAATCTTCAAAATTAAGAATGACCCGCGCTGTACCAGGGTGGGAAGGATAATAAGGAGGCTGAGCCTGGACGAGCTCCCACAGCTTTACAATGTCCTCAAGGGGGAAATGAGCCTGGTTGGGCCAAGGCCGCCTCTCCCCTCAGAGGTAGCACAATACAAAGAGTGGCACAAAAAGCGCCTCGCCGTCTCCCCAGGAATGACTGGATTGTGGCAAGTCAGTGGAAGAAGCCTCCTTTCCTTTGACGAGATGGTCCTTCTGGACCTATACTACATTGAGAACTGGTCGCCTCTTCTGGACATAAAAATCCTCATCCGGACCATACCCAAGGTCCTGATAGGGGAGGGAGCTTACTGAAGGAGGGGAAAATGGCCTGGCTTTCGCCTTCAGACCAGAAAGCTCTGGTTAATTTCCTCAGGGAACTGGTTCAGATACCAAGCCCTTCCGGGCAGGAGGGGGCATTAGCCCAGAGGCTTGCCGAAGAAATGGAGCGCTTGGGCTTCCCCGAAGTGAAGGTTGATAAGGTCGGGAACGTGATAGGGAAAATTGGCTCGGGCAATAGGCCTACCATCTTGTTTGACGGGCATATGGATACGGTGGAAGTGGCGGATTACTCCTCCTGGACCCGTGACCCTTATGGGGGGGAAATAGATGGCAGGCTCCTCTATGGGCTTGGTGCTTCCGATATGAAGGGGGGATTGGCCTCCATGGTCTATGGGCTTGCTGCCCTTATCAAAGCCGGGGCCAAGATTCCGGGCACTGTCTACTTTGTAGGAGTAGTGCAAGAAGAGCCAAGCGAGGGCACCGCCCTCAAGGCTTCCCTCCAGGAAGAAGGGATAATGCCCGACTTTGCCATAGTCGGGGAGCCTTCTTCCCTCCGGATAATCCAGGGGCACAGAGGCCGAATGGGGATAATCGTCACTACAAAGGGGAAGGCCTGCCATGCCTCTGCCCCCGAGCTGGGCCAAAACGCCATATACGCCGCTTCCAGGATAATCTTCGGCATAGAGCTTATGTCTTCTCAGTTCCTGAACGATGCTTACCTTGGAAAGGGCTCGGCCGCAGTTACCTGGATAAGAAGCGAATCCCCAAGCCGCAATGCGGTCCCGCCAATCTGCTCCTTCTACGTTGACCGGAGGCTAACCCTCGGAGAAACGGAGGCCAAAGCTCTGGCCGAAATCCGAAGCATAGTCATCAGGGAAGGGGCAAATGCTGAAATTACGGTAAACGAATACGAGGCTCGCAGTTACACCGGCTACACTTGGAAGGTGAGGGAATACTTCCCGGCTTGGTTTATACCTCAGACTCATCCCCTGGTGCAAGCTGGCCTAAGGGCTGCAGAGAGGGTCCTGGGCTTCAAGCCTCCCCTTGGATGCTGGAAGTTCTCAACCGATGGGGTTTACACTATGGGCGAGGCCGGGATTCCCACCATCGGGTTCGGCCCGGGGGATGAGCAATGGGCTCACTCCCCCGATGAACGAATCCGGATTGACGACCTCTTCGCCGCTGCCGAAGTCTACGCCGAGATGGTTCTGGAAATCATGAGGTAAATTCGTGGGCGAAATTTACGCCACCCTATTCTTCATCTCTGCCGGCTCGCTGGCTTTCCAAGTGACTTTAACCCGAATTTTTTCCCTGGCCCAATGGTATCACTTTGCCTTCATGGCCATAAGCCTGGCCCTTTTGGGCATAGGTGCCAGCGGCTCCTTCCTCTACATCGCCCCTCCTTCTTGGAAGGAACGTTTGGCAAAGCTCTTCCCTTGGTTTGGCCCCGCCTTCTCCGCAAGCGTTCTATTCTCCTACCTTGCCGCCAATTACATACCTTTTGACTCCTACCGCATCGCTTGGGAGCCAATCCAGTACTTCTACCTTTTGGCTTACTTTCTGGCCATATCTCTGCCCTTCTTCTGGAGTGGGCTTTCGGTAGGGGTAAGCTTGGCAGCTTTCCCCGCCCGTTCGGCAACTCTTTACGCTGCCAGTTTGGGTGGTTCGGCTTTGGGTTGCATCCTGCCTCTGGCTACGTTGCCGACCGTAGGCGGGGAGGGTTCGGTGGTCGTGTGCGCCATGATAGGGATGCTGGCTTGGCTCGGAAGCGTTAAAGGGTGGAGGAAAATCCCGGCCTCTTTCCTTGGCCTTTTGCTAATCCTCTTGGCCTTCAATCTACCCTCTTTCCTGGAGATAAAGCTTTCCCCCTACAAGGAGCTATCCCAAACCCTCCACCAGAAGGGGGCTAAGCTCCTCCTGCGACGCTGGAACGCCTTCTCCCGGATTGACGTAGTAGATGCGCCCACCATCCATTCGGCCCCAGGCTTGAGCCTGTCTTTCCAAGGGAAATTGCCGCCGCAGAAGGCCATTTTCATTGACGGGAGCGACCCAACCCCGGTTACCTCGGTTACAAGCCTGGACTTTCTGGACTACACCCCTTCGGCTCTCCCTCACCTGTTGCGGCCCCGAGCCAAGGTGCTAATCCTGGAAGCAAGGGGTGGGTTTGAGGTCTTGACGGCCCTTAAGTTAGGGGCACCCCAGATTACAGCAGTGGAAGGTAATCCCCTGGTGATATGGGCAGTGCAGGATTTCTTAGGGGAATTTTCGGGTGGGATTTACCGCAATCCGGCGGTGAAAGTGGTGAACGTGGAAGGGCGGAGCTTCCTCAAAAGCACCGATGAGAAATTTGACCTCATAATCCTGAGCTTAGCCGATAGCCGTAGGGTCATAACCTCCGGAGCTTACAGCCTTTCGGAAAATTACCTCTACACCCTGGAAGCATTTGAGGATTACCTCAACCACCTTACCGACGACGGAATCCTGGTGGTCCACCGCTGGTTTCAAGTCCCACCAAGCGAGAGCCTCAAGGTTGGGGCCTTGGCTGTAAAGGCGCTGAAGAAAGCAGGGGTAGAGAACCCTGCCCCCCACCTGATAGCTCTCAGGAGCTGGGCAACGGTCCTGATACTGGTGGGGAAGAGGCCTTTTACCGTGGAGGAAATTGAAAGGGTCAAAGCGTTCTGCCGGGGCAAGTTTGACCTTGTGTATTACCAAGGGATGAGGGAAGAAGAAGCCAACGTCTACAACGTCCTTCCTGAGCCATACCATTACCGAGCTTTCCTGTCCTTGCTGCGGGATGAAGATAAGTTTATAAAGGCCTACCCGTTTGACATTTCTCCTCCGACTGACGACCGGCCTTTCTTCTTCCACTTTTTCCGCTGGGTCCAGACGCCTCACATCCTCAGGATGATGGGGAAGGTTTGGCTGCCCTTCGGAGGAAGTGGCTACTTGGTCCTGCTAATCCTCCTCGGGGTAGCGGCTTTTGCTGCTGTGGCCTTCATAATCTTTCCGCTGAAGTTCGCCCCCTCACCTGGAGCAATCCCGCTTAGAGTGTGGGCCGGAGTTTTAGCCTATTTCGGTCTGCTTGGCATTGGCTACATCATGGCAGAAGTGCCCCTAATCCAGAAGCTCATCCTCTTTTTGGACCGGCCAATCTATGCGTTTTCCATCGTAGTGGCTTCCCTGCTGGTCTCTTCCGGGGTTGGGAGCCTGCTTTCGGGAAGAGCGCCCTGGAGCTTTGCGCTTCTGGCCGTTTCGGTCCTGGCCTTTATTTACCCCTGGGTGATTGGTAAAGTCTTTCCCGGCCTCATAGGTTTACCTCTGGCTTTGAGGGTCATCTTGGCCGGGGTTATCCTCTCTCCTCTTGGCCTTTTAATGGGCATGCCTTTCCCCAGGGGGATAAGGGAAGTAAGCGAGCGCTGGCCTAATCTCATACCTTGGGCTTGGGGTGTAAATGGTTCCCTATCGGTAGTTGGGTCAATCCTGGCGGCAATGCTGGCCCTTTCCTTCGGTTTCCGCTGGGCTTTAACGGCGGGTAGCCTCGCCTACCTCGGGGTTTGGCTGGTTCACAGGCATCTTAAGGGCTAATAAAGCCAGCACCCCTCCCAACATCACTCCGGCTGCAGCTAAGGTGAAGACCGTCCTTACGCCTAAGGCGGCCCCAAGAATTCCTGAAAGGCCCATCGCCAAAGCCGTTGAAAAGCTTATGGAAGTGTTCACAGTGCTTTCTACTCTGCCCCTCTTCTCATTCGGAACGGTCGCCTGTAGGATGGCAGCCAAAGTTGCCCTAACTACAACCACGCATACCCCTATGATAGCGGCCAAAAGGAGGGCTGCTTCAAAGCGGGAGGAGAAGGCGAAGAAAAGTATGGCCAGCCCCAGAACCATCATAGCAATACTTGCCAGGTAATGAGGTGAAGCAAAGCGCGAGAAAAAGCCGAGGGAAAGCCCCCCTGCTACCATCCCAAT
>JAPWUT010000092.1 GCA_028275425.1 Anaerolineae bacterium
AAGGCTTATTCTGAAGCCAAGCTTCCTGTAGACTTCTTCCAGAATGTCCACTGTGGGCAAGGTCTCCAAGGGGAAAGTGGCATAGGGTTGGAGGACTTGGTAGTCAAAGCGGTAAAGGTTAAAGCCTACTACCGGGTTCCCCCGCTTCAGCTCCTCCACTAATTCGCTCACGTTCTTTTCGGTGTAAAACCGGTAGAGGTTTTCGTCTTCGCTGTAAGTTACAGCCACCGAGAGACCCAGACGGTGGAGGTTGTGCCTACCCCCTACCTCTTGGATGGAACGCATGGTTTCCAGGTCAAAGACTAAAGCCCCCAAAGCTCACACCTCCCCCGATTCCAAGGCCCTCTTGGCCAGTTCAAAGGCCTCTTCTCTGCTCCTTACTTCGCCTTCAACTTGGGCTTCCTGGATCTTCCTCAGGAGCTTGCCAACGATAGGGCCAGGCTTAAGGCCCAAAGTTTCTATGAGCTCGTTGCCACGCACTAAAGGGGTAGGAAAAAGTTCTTCCCGATGCCTGAAATAAGCCGTAAGGAGTTCCCTCGCCACCCAGACCCGCCTTTCCCACCTTTCCGGAATCAAATCCTCCATCCAAGTAGCCAGGTGGTCAGCAAGGGAAAGGAGGCAGGTTTCTACTCCCCATTCCCCTGTGTCTCTCCAGAAGCGATAGATGGCTTTCTTGGTCAAAGGCCCCTCTTGGGCCAAGAGGGCCGGACGCATGTGGTTGGCCACAATTTTGTAAACGCCCTCTACCTCGCGGGAGGAGAAATGGAACCTCTCCATGATTGATTCGGCTATAAAAGCCCCCTCCCTCTCGTGTCCGTAGAAGTGGGTCCCTCGGTCATCAACGGTCAAAGTGAAAGGTTTGCCAAGGTCGTGGAACAAGACTGCCAGCTTCAGGGCTACCAAGGCCTTCCTTTCGCCTGAGATACGGCGCTCCAGATGCTTTTGGATGCTCTCCTTAAGTTCCCCGAGGTATGCCACCAATTTTCGCCCAGGCCCTTCCGGTTGAGGGTCGTTTAGTTCACCAAGTAGCCATTCCAATTGGGCAAGTGTCTCTACGGTGTGCTGATAGGCGTCCAGATGGTGGGGAGGGCTTTGGTGGAGGCGTTTCAGGGCTTCAAGCTCGGGGAAAAGCACTTTTAGGATGCCGAGTTCGTCCATCAGGGTTACGTAGCGGGGAGAATTGGGCTCGGCCAAAGTCAAGGATATCTCGTCACGGAGCCTCTCTCGCGAAACAATTACGAGGCGATGGGCATGCTCGGCCATCTCTCTTAGGGTTTCCGGTTCTATTGTGAATCGGAATTGGGCCGAGAAGCGGATGGCTCTGAGGATGCGGCAGGGGTCCTCCAAGAAAGTTGAAGGGGAAAGGCGCCGGATTAGGCCAAGCTCCAGGTCCTGTTTCCCACCGTGAGGGTCAATTATGGGCAGGGGCTCTTTCCCCCAATCCTCCAGAGGGACGGCCATAGCGTTTATGGTGAAGTCCCTGTGGCTCAAATCCTCCAAGGTATCCTTCCCCACCCGTCGGGCTAAGTCTATGTAAAAATCCCGGAAGACAACACGGGCAAATTCCCTCCTTTCATCTAAGAGGACAAAAGCTCCCCTGAAGCGGTCAGCTATTTCCTTGGCTAAGGAGATTGCGCCTTCGGGCACCACAAAGTCAAAATCCCTGCTTTCTTTGCCCATCAGCCGGTCCCTTACGCATCCTCCCACAAGGTAAGCTTCAGGGTGGTTTTCGCCGATAAAGGCGATTATTCTCTCCAGAAGTTCTCTATTTCTCACGCCCTTTCTTCCTCAGCGAGGCTAACTCCTTCCCTTTGGCCAAGCCTGCTTCCAGGGCCTTGATGTTCACCTCTTCTGTGCCCCTGGGCACCCTGGCTCTAACTGCCTCTTTAATGGCCTCTTCGGATACTATTCCCGTAAGGCCGACGATAAGGCCTAAGGCTAAGATGCTGGCCGTCACCCTCTTACCGGTCGCTTCCTCGGCCAAAGCAGTTATGGGCACTTGGATGGCTTCAGAGGTAGGGACTCGGCGGACATGTACTGAGTCAACGATGAAGAGCCCGTCTTTCTTGACCTCGTAGTAGAACTTATCGCATGCTTCCTGGCTCATGGCCAAAAGCACGTCGGCTTGGATGACTTTCGGGTAATCAATCTCTCCATCGGAAATCACCACTTCCGATGAGGAGGCCCCTCCCCTGGCTTCAGGCCCATAGGACTGGGTCTGGGCTACGTTTTTACGGTCCCTTACGGCCGCTTCGGCCAGGATTATACCTGCCAGGACAAGCCCTTGGCCTCCTTCGCCAGCAAGCTTTATCTCAAACCGCTCCATCATCCCCTCCTTCGGCTCTAAAGCGGGCCATAAGTTTTTCGTATTCCTCCACAAATTCCGGGGCTTCTTTGTCCAGGAATATTCCCCGGCTAATCTTGCCTTGCTTCTCCTCTGGCGGGAGCTTCTCGTATTCCTGAAGGGGTATGGCCATTTCTTTGAGGGCCTTCATCATTTCCACTGGAGTGCGTAGGTTATTCATCCGGCCGAAGTGGGTGTGGCAGTAGCTTACGGCTTCCACTACGGCGAAACCTTTTTTGAGGATAGCCTTTTCAATGAACCGGCTTAGCTCAATAGCGTGGTAGACGGTGCTTCGGGCTACGAAGCTGGCTCCGGCAGCGATGGCTAACTCCGGAATGTTGAAGGGCGGCTCCAGGTTGCCGTAAGGAGTAGTAGCTGAGAAAGCCCCCAAAGGTGTCGTGGGCCCGACTTGGCCTCCTGTCATCCCATAGATGCTGTTGTTTATGATTATGGCCGTAAGGTCAATGTTGCGGCGGCAACTGTGGATGAAGTGGTTCCCGCCTATGGCTAAGGCGTCCCCATCGCCCATGACTACTATAACCTTGAGGTCGGGACGGGCAAGCTTAAGGCCTGTGGCGAAGGTCAATGCCCTCCCGTGGGTAGTATGCAGGGTGTTGAAATCAAGGTAAACGGACATCCGGCCTGAGCATCCGATGCCGGATATCACTACCACTTCGTCTTTGGATAGGCCAAGTCGGTCAATGGCCCTTATTAGCGCTCCCATGACTATGCCTATTCCGCAGCCGGCGCACCAAATGTTGGGGAATTTTTTCTTGGCTCTGAGATACTTATAGACTATCGGCTCCTCGCGCTCCATGTTCTCCCTCTCAAAAGATTTTGGTAATTTCATCCTGGGGGAAAATGGCCATTGGCTTCAATTCCCCGCCTTTGCGGACCCAGCGCCCATCTTCAATGGGCAGAACTCGGCCTATGACCGAGCTTTTTATCCCTCGCTTGCGGAAAGCTTCCAAGAGGGCTTGGGTATTTTCGGGGGCCAGGGTGATGATGAGCGCCCCAGAGGCAATGGTCCCCATGGGGTCAAGCCCGAACTCTCGGCATAGGATTTGCCCTTCAGGTAGCACTTCTATTGCTTCCTCTTCTATCACGAAGCCTACCTTTGAAGCTTCAGCTACTTCGTAAAGGCCCATGGCCAATCCACCCTCGGTTGGGTCGTGCATTGAATGGAGTGGCACGGTGTCCACTGCCAGCAAAGCAGCTTCTACTACGCTTATCCCAGGGTTAAAGAGGTAACTTTTAGCCCTTTCAATGAAGTCCTCAGCGTATCCCCGCCGGCGAAGCTCCTCGCCCTTCTCCCTGGCTATTATTGAAGTGCCTTCAATGGGTATGCCTTTAACCAAGATTATGTCATCTCCGGGGCGTGCACCGGAAGAAGTCACGAGTTTTTCTTTGCTTACTTCTCCCAGCATGTGGCCGACCACTATTGGTCTATCAAGGCCGTATGTGACCTCGGTATGGCCTCCGATTAAGGAAATTCCGAGGCTTTTGGCGGCTTGGGCGATTTGGGCGAAGAGGCTTTCGGCCAGCTCAGGGGTGGTTTTTCCTTCCGGGAGGAGCAGAGTGCAGAGCATCCATTTTGGCCTTGCCCCCATGGAAGCGACATCGTTAGCATTAACGTTCACTGCATACCATCCTATGAGGTCCGTGGCAAAAGTTATGGGGTCACTTTTGGCCACCAGGTAGCGGTCCCCCATATCAATGACGGCAGCGTCTTCCCCGAATTCGGCCCCTACTACTACTCGCTCATCGGAGAAGGCGTATTTGTTCAAAAGGTAGCGGAACAAATCCGGGTCCAATTTCCCCACCGGAAGGATTTTCATAGGAAAGTGCACACCTCCTCCAAGGGGCGTCTTGAAGTGCGTGCTGATGCTTCCCGGCCGGGTTTACCTATCGGCACCATGGCTACTGGGCGCAGGTTTGAAGGCAGGTTGAGGACGGCAGCAACCCCGGCTTCGTCAAAAGCTCCTACCCAGCAGCTCCCATAGCCCAAAGCAGTAGCTGCTAAGAGGATGTGCTCGGTGGCGGCAGCCGTATCTTGGAGGCAATAGAGCTCCGAGCCCCGACTTCCGTACCTTGCGGCGGAGCGAGCGGGTTCAGCGCAAACCACTATTACAACCGGGGCTTGGGCTACAAATTCCTGGTTTAGGGCAGCCTGGGCAAGCTTTCTTTTGACCTGTGGGTTTCTCACTACGTAAAAGTGCCAAGGCTGCCTATTACCGGCTGAAGGAGCTCTTATGGCTGCCATCAAGATTTTCCTCACATCTTCTTCTGGCACATCCTCAGGGAGGAAACTCCTTACGCTGTGTCTTTTCTCAATGGTTTCCCAGAAATCCATTTCCCTCCCTCCGATGGTGGTTTTTCCCCAGAGCATATAATAACGCTTTTGCGCCATCATAGCAAAACTGGCCGAATGGGTGCGGGATTTAGGGAGCCGGCTTTTTTCACCACCTTCGTAGGCTTTGGGTTTGCCAGCGTTCTGGGTACCACTCGTGGCGGGGTGCTAATGTGGGCAACTCGCTCCCTCATTTTGTTCTGGGGGGACACCCCCCATGCCCCCCACCACGGGGCTTCGCCTACCTGGACCCCCCGATTGTCTACCATCGCTGGCTGAGGGTTTGCCAGAGTTTCTGGTACACTCGCAACAAGTTTGCAGAGGTTGAAAGCTCATCCCATCCTTAACTTTTGGGAACACACCCCCCAAGCTAAGGGAAGGCACTAATTAAGACCTACTTTTAGCTAAAAACGCGGGAAAGACTCCAAAGAAACTTGGGCACATCCCATCCCCGATTGCGCTTGACAAAACCGGTTTTTATGGTATAATATTTCCAGGAGTGGAAAATGATTATTAACAAGGAATCTCTCTTGAAAGAACGTATCGCCCAAATAGCCCAACAACTTCGGGAACGAGGTTACCGTGTTACGCCTCAGCGCATGGCAATTGTGCAAGCGGTATTGGAAAGCTCTGAGCACCCCACTGCTGAAGAAGTCTATCGGAAGGTTTCAGATTCTTTCCCCATGCTCAGCCTCGCAACCGTCTACAAAACCCTGGAGATGCTGAAAACCCTTGGTGAAATTGTGGAAATCCCGGTAAAAGGCCAAGTCCATTACGAGAGCAATCTTCGGCCCCATGTACACTTGATATGCGAAAGATGCCACAAAGTGATGGACTGGGGAGAAGAAATAGTTCCCCCCATCCCCAAGGAAACTATAGAATCCTCAGGTTTCTATCCCCGCTACTATCTTGTTGAAGTCCACGGCCTGTGTTCGCAGTGCCAATCCGAAAGCAACTCGGTTCCGGAAGCGGATAAGCCCCGAGGCAATCCCGGGGCATAAAACGTAACATAAGGAGGGTAAAGATGCCTGAGCTTAAAGATGAATGTGTAAAACCTGCTCAGGGGCCAATCTTGCCCCAGGCCGAAACCCCCAGCACAGCTGGGGAAATCCCACAAAAGGAGGTAGCCATGATGGTACGAGTAGGGCGCGAAGCAATTGACTTTGAGGCCAATGCTTACATTGAAGGGGTCGGTTTTAAGCCTGTCCGCCTCTCCGACTACAAAGGTAAGTGGATTGTCCTCTGCTTCTACCCAGGAGACTTTACGTTCGTTTGACCCACTGAGCTGGCGGCAGTTGCCGCCATCTACAATGAGCTCAAAGCTCTGAATGTAGAGGTCTTGGCAATAAGCACCGACAGCCGCTTTGTCCACAAGGTCTGGCAAGAAGAGGAACTTTCCAAGATGATACCAGGGGGTGTACCGTTCCCGATGCTTTCGGACCCAGCCGGTAAAATTGGCTCGGTTTACGGCGTATACGATGAGGCCGCCGGGGTAGACATCCGTGGGCGCTTTATCATTGACCCGGATTTCATCGTGCGAGCGGCGGAGGTGCTCTCGCCCGAAGTGGGGCGGAACCCCCAGGAATTGCTCCGCCAAATCAAAGCTTTCCAGCATGTTCGCGCCACGGGTGAGGTCACTCCCAGTGGTTGGCAGCCCGGTGAGCCCACACTTAAGCCCGGCCCAGACCTTGTAGGCAAGGTTTGGACGGTTTGGAAGCCCAAGTAGTAGCCAGTTCGCCCCGGTGGTAACCCCACCGGGGCGAATTTTTCGCACCATCAAGGGGTTCGCGTCCCTTCCTCCCTTGCTTCTATCAAAGTCAGCGTAGGCCGATCTATGTTAAAGAAGCTGACTTTAGCCGTCGTGAATGGGGGTCCCCCACGCCCCCGCCATGGAAGGGCCAAGAAAAGACGCCCACTTCACCACCATGGCCAACTTTGACAACGGGCCGTAAAGGTGGTATAATATCAGCACAAACTATTACCCATTGGGTAAAATATTGCGGGAAGAGGTGCACATATGAACCCAGTCCTTTTAGCCCGCTGGCAGTTTACCCTCACAGCAATATTCCACTGGCTGTTCGTCCCCCTGACCCTCGGCCTCTCAATTTTCATCGCTTTGGCAGAGACCCAGTA
>JAPWUT010000093.1 GCA_028275425.1 Anaerolineae bacterium
TACCTTACCCGCTCTCGCCTCTTCCAGGGAGTAGAAATCCGAGGTGGCCTGGATTACTGCTGCGGGGAGATGCTCTTCAGGATGGGCCTATACGAAGAGGTGGAACAAGTAGCTGCCAGACTTACCCTCTGGTTCCGCCAACTCCAGGCTGAACAAGTTTATGTCTTGTGCACCGCTTGCCTCAATATGCTCAAGAACGTCCTACCTCAGTTCGGAGCCGATTTTTCAAGCATCAGCTTCTCCCACTACTTTGAAACCATCTTGGAAGGACTGGAGCAGGGAAAATTTGGGCCTATAAAACCCCTCGGGCTGGAAGTGACTGTGCAAGATTCATGCCACTCTCGGCTACTGGGAGAAGATTTTGCCGAAATTCCCAGGAAAATCCTCAGCCTTATCGGGGTAGAAGTAAGGGAAGCTCCCCACCACAAGGGAAGCCAGCTATGCTGTGGAATCGGCGGAGGCTTTTCTCCCCTCTCAGCTTACCACCCATTCTCCATCCTCGCTTCTGCCCGAAATACCTCCAGGGACCACCGCAAGACTAAAGCCGATGCTACCTCCGTCTACTGTGCCGGCTGCTTGGCGATGCTTTCAGTAGCCCGGCTGGCCGACCCCAACCTCCGCCCAGTGGTTCATCTGCTGGAATTGGTCCAGCTGGCCATAGGGGAAAAACCAGCGCGGCGAGAAGGCCCCCTCGCTTTCTGGCTTGTTATGGGGACCACAAGACGCCAATTTCCACTGCTTCTGAGCCGGAAACGCTTCCGCCATCCCCCAATCCCAGAAATCCCGGAGGGAGAATGGTAGGAGTTAAGAGGCTATCAGACCCAGACCAGTACCCGAATATACCCGTCTACCAAGGTGTATCCTACTGCGATGCCGTCCGGCTTGCTGGGGAAGGCCAGATTTTGAGAGTCCTGCCCAGTTCCATCCAAGTCTGCCAATGGTCTCCTATCGTCCTGGGCCTAAAAGAACCCCAAAGGCCTTTTGAACTTCGCCTTTCCCCGAAGCTTCCGTTCCCGGTGCCCGGCCTCCTCATAGGCCCGATAAGCAATTTCCCCGGCCAGCCCGAAGTCGTGATAATCCGAGCCGACTTTTTCACCCTCAAGGACTTGGTGGAAGAGGTGGGGAAAGAGGCGCTTTGGAAAGCCCACGGCAATCGCCTGGAAATCTCAGCTAACCAGTTGCTGGATGGCGAGACAGCGCAAGCTCGCTTCATAACCTTGGTGAACAAGGTCCTGAGCAAGCTTGCCCCCTTCAAAAGCTGGCAGAGCTTAACCCGCACCCTCTTCCGAAGCTACTTGGTCACTGCCGGATTTGAGGCCATAATTTACAAAACAACGGCCGATATGTCCATATGCCGCAATTCCACCGTAGTACCAATCCTCACCAAGCAAGTGAACATCTCCTTTTTCTGCCCCGGAGGCATAACCTGGGGAATGAACAATCCCAGCCACATGACCTCAGGCTGGCCTTGGGAAGTTTTTGCCAATTTGAGGAGGTGATATGGAAGAGCGAGAAATTTTTGCCAAATTCCCAGCCCTAAAAGGCAAAGTCCCCTTCATCCCCTTAGCCAATTTGCCGACCCCTCTTACCCCCATGGAAAAACTTTCCTCCCATATCGGAGCCGAAATCTGGGTCAAGAGGGATGGGCTGAGCCATCCCGTCTACGGGGGGAACAAGATACGCAAGTTTGAGTTTATCTTTGCCGACATCCTTAGGCGAAAGGCTCGTGTAGTGATAACCGGCGGGGGGCTTGGCTCTCACCACACCTTAGCCACCGCCGTAATCGCCCGCCAATTTGGCTTGAAAGCGGTCTGCTGCTACTTCTGCGAACCTTTAGGGGAGGAGATACGCCAGAACCTCCTGATGACCGTTCCCCTCGGAGCTGAGTTCCATTTCTGTGGGGACTATCCTGGGCTTGCTCTTTCCTTCCTTTGGCAATACCTGCGCCACCTTCTCCTTTCCCGGCGCCCACCTTACTTCATTTACCCCGGAGCTTCAAGCACTCTCGGAATCCTGGGCTATGTCAATGCTGCTTTGGAAATCAAGGCTCAGCTGGACTCTATGGGCCTTCCCGAACCGGAAGCAATATTCGTAGCAGTGGGCTCGTGCGGGACCTTTGCCGGCCTTCTTTTGGGAGCGAAATTGGCAAACCTGAAAAGCCGAATTATTGGGGTACAGGTAACCGAGGAAAGCATAGCCAATCGGAGGAAAGTGGCCGGCATGGTTAACAAGACAGCTCGCTTCCTCCGCACGCTTGCCCCCGAAGTTCCTCCGGTGGAAATGGAAGCAGAGGAAATGGAACTCTGGGGGAACTACCTCGGCCCCGGGTATGCCCACCCTACGCCTGAGGCTTTGAGAGCATTAGAGTTGGCCGGAGAACTTGAAGGTCTACCCTTGGAAACAACCTATACCGGAAAGGCCATGGCTGCCCTCTTGGACTACGCCAAGGCCAATCCTGGTAAGTGCCTGCTCTTCGTAGACACCTTCGCCGAAAAGCCTGCCCTTGAGGTAGGAGATTACCACCGGCTCCCCAAACAATTCTGGCCGGTCTTTGACCCCTCCCACAAAGTGCCTTGTTGGTGCCTCACTGGCTGGTTGAAGCCAGGATATTGTTGGAAAAAGGGGGCACAGCTTTAAGTCCTTATCTCTTGCCTCTGGAAGAGGATGTAGCTCAGAGCGAAAAGTAGGATGGTGGAAGCGACAAGGCCTGTGAGGTGGGGCCAAATTAGTAGTAAGCTTTGGCTCAGAGGCAAAGGTGAACCGAGGATAGCCCCTTGGAGCTGGAAGGTTAGGAGCGGCCCAAGCGCTCTGACTTCGGGCCTGAGGAGGGCCAGGGTAATCTCACCGTAGAGGATGTTGGGGGAAAAGCGCGATAGGGCCAGGGCTGCCTGAATTTGGGCCAAGAATTCCTCCGGCAAGCCAAACCGCACAGGCCGCAGGACTGGAGCTAATACATCTGCAATCATCCCCCAGAAGGCGGTGAAGAATAGCCACACAGCCATTGAAGCCAAAGCCGCTGTAGCCGGCTGCCGGAATACGACCGAGAAAAGAAGGGCTAAGGCAAGCCATATCCCGCCGTAGAACAGACAAGCTCCCAAGTAAATGAGCCCCCTCAGGACCTCCTCACCCCTGGGAGGGACACCAAGGAAGATTAGCCCCAGCCCCATCACCAATAGCCATATCGTTACCAGGACAATGGCCAAGGTGAAGAAGCCAGCCAGGAATTTGCCGAAAAGCAATGCATCCCGGTAAATGGGCTGAGCAAGCACCCTGGAAATGGTCCGGCGGTTGAATTCGCCGTTTACGGCATCAAAGGCCAAGGCTATGGCTACAAGAGGCACCAGGAAACCCATCAGCCCGACGAAAGCAGGCAACGGGTCTTTGTTCACTGTGAATAGCTTGAGGAAGAGAAAGGGGTCGTGCCCTATCACTGCCCTTATCTCCTGAACTGCAGCGTAAACTGTCCCCAAGGCTGTAAGGGCAATGAGGACCTCCAAAATCTGCATCCGGGCACTGGTCAAATGGTCAGCCATCTCTTTGGTCACAACGGCCCAGAGGCCGGTCCAAGGCGATCCTTCCCGAGAAGGCCTCATTTTACCATCCCCCCTTTCTCAAAGTAACGGGCATAGATTTCGTCAAGGCTTGGCTCCTCAACCATTATCCCTTTGAGTTTCCCGCCGGCTTCCACAACCGCCCGCACAGCTTCAGCGCGCAAGTCTTCTTTCGCTTGGACTTCGTAAATATCGGGGGCTTGTTGGGTTACGTCTTGGACCCCGGGGATGCCCTTAAGCGCCTTGATTAATGCTTCGGGGACGCCTTGAACTTCCAGCCGTATGCGGTAAGCGCTTCCCAAAACCTCACGGGCCAGCTCGCTTACGCTCCCTTCCAGAACCTTCTTCCCCCGATAGAAAAGCCCAACGCGGTCGCAAATTCTCTGAACTTGCGAGAGGATGTGGGAAGAAAGCAGGATGGTTATCCCTTGGCCTTTGAGCTTGCGGATTAATTCCAGGAATTCCCTCGCCCCTTCTGGGTCCAACCCTTGGGTAGGCTCATCCAAGATGATGAGCTTTGGCTCTTTAATCAAGATTTCGGCCAGGCCAAGGCGCTGGCGCATCCCACGGGAGAAGGTTGCCACAGGCTTGTCGGCCACTTCTTCCAGCCCGACTTGCTCCAGGGCCTGCTCTATGCGTTGATATGCCTCCCGGCGGGGCAAGCCATTGAGCTTAGCTATGTAAATCATGTTTTCCCGGGCCGTAAGGTCATCGTAGAAACCCACCAGCTCCGGCAGATACCCTACCCTGGATTTGACGCTCAGGGGCTGGCGGGCGGGGTCAAACCCAAGCACCCTCACGCTGCCGGAAGTTGGCTCCGTTAGGCCCAGGAGCATCAGGATAGTAGTGGTCTTGCCGGAGCCGTTCGGCCCCAAAAGGCCGAAAACTTCTCCCTCGTAGACCTTAAGGTTAAGGTTATCTACGGCCGTCAAATCACCGTAGCGCTTGGTAAGGTCTTTAGTTTCTATGACCAGTTCCGCCATGGCCTAACCTCGCCCACGGATTTTCGGGAGGAGGCTTCGCCCCTTGGCTGGGGCTCTGCCCCCTCCATTCCCATCAACCCCATCGTAGGAGAGTTTGTGGGTTTACCTCCGCCCAAAGCGCATTACTGCTATGGCAACTACCAGAACGGCTACGGCTATTATCCCTATGCCTACCACTCCCCAAAGGGTTGAGGTAAGGACAGTGATTCGGAAATCGGCGGAGGCACTGGAGCCTTCTTTCGGTACAGCTGTTATTGTAAGCATGTAATCGCCGGCAACGGCTTTCTCCCCAGGGCGAACCTTGGCTGTTACCTCCACCTGGTTACCGGCCGGTATCTCGGCAATTTCTTCCTTGGGCTCAAACTTCACACTCCAGCCCGAAGGTTCGGAGGCGCTGAGCCTTACCCCATAGGCCGGAGCTGAACCGGTGTTCCGAATTATTATCTTGATTGGGGATTCGCGGCCGGCATAAGCTTGACCGGAAAGCCTCCCATCGGGCGTGGTGATGGACAAGCGAGGCTGGCCGGTTATTTCGGCTACAACGGTAGCGGTAGCAACCGCCTCATGCCCCTCAGCCCTGAGGTTTATGGAATAGCTTCCGGCCGGCAACTCGGCAAAGGGCTCAACTTCCACGGTCAAACGTTCGGAGCTATTGGCTTTTATGGGAATGCTGGATACATCTTTGCCGATAGACTTGAAGCTGACGGTAAAACCTTTAGGGGCCTCAGCGCTCAGGTTAACCGTTATATCCTCATCCCCCTCATTCTTTACGGTGACATCGTAACGGAAGGTGGAGGTAGAAGTGCCCTTCAGGGTAGGCAGCTCTACTTCCATGGAGAGCTTAGGGGGAAGCTTCTCCTTGAAGACCACCTCCAGTGGGAATGAGGCGGTAACTCCGGAGCTTTCGGCGACTACTTGGAAGGAGAAAGAGCCTGAAGAAAGGCCGGCCGGTGGCTCAAGCCTAAGGCTCACTGAGGCTTCTTCACCCGGCTGGACGAATACGGCCTGAACTATATCCCCGCCACCGCGGAAAGTAGCCGTCCACCCTTCTGGCAAGCCCTTAACTTCAAGGCGGATGGTGCGCGGGACAGTGCCGTTGTTTTTAATCGTGAGGTCAAAATATGGGGTTTTACCCGGTTCAATGATGCGGGAGGGGTAGCGAGTGAAAATGACCAGCTCCCCGGAAGTTCCTTGGGCAAAAGCTGGTGCGGTAACCAAAGCAAGCAAGATAATCAGAGCCAGCCACCTTAGCCCTCTCATCCCCATCACCTCCGATGGAAGTTTGGACCACATAAAATGATTATATCCCCCACTTTGAGCCTGTCAAGTTTTCAAAACCTATTTTCCCCGCCTTCGTTAGCGTAAAGTTTCTGAGCCCCACTCGCAGCGAGGTTGCAATGGGTGGCTACTCCCCCTTTTCTAAAGCTTTGTAGAGGATACCCCCAGCCGAGGGCTTTGCCTCCTGGGCCACTATTGTTCGGCGGACTGGCCTTTAGCCAGAGAGGCTTAAATTTTGGACCGCGGCGCCCGTGGATGCAGGCTTGACAGGTATTGGGAATAGTGATAAAATATAAAGCGAAGTTGGGGGATCGTCTAATCGGCAGGACAGCGGACTCTGGATCCGCCAGTCGAGGTTCGAATCCTCGTCCCCCAGCTTTTGGGAGGGGAGGTGCCGGAGAGGTCTAACGGGGCCGCCTGCTAAGCGGTTAAGGGGCCTAAAAAGCTCCTTCCAGGGTTCGAATCCCTGCCTCCCCGCTCCTTAAAAGGAAGGGGGGCCCGTGGCCAAGTGGGAAGGCACCTCGTTTGCACCGAGGAGAGCGCCGGTTCGAATCCGGCCGGGTCCATAAAGAGATGCGGGCGTAGTTCAGCGGTAGAACGCTTCCTTGCCAAGGAAGAGGCCGTGGGTTCGAATCCCATCGCCCGCTTTGGGCCGAGGTAGCTCAGGTGGTAGAGCATGCGGCTGAAAACCGCAGGGTCGTCGGTTCGACTCCGACCCTCGGCACTTTTAAGGCGCATTCGTCTAAGGGTTAGGACACGGGCCTTTCAAGCCCGTAGTAGGGGTTCGAGTCCCCTATGCGCCATGGTTGCGGGGTAGCTCAACGGGGAGAGCGGGCGGCTGTTAACCGTCTGGTTGTGGGTTCGAGTCCCACCCCCGCAGTGCGGGGCCGTAGTTCAGTTGGTTAGAATACCGGCCTGTCAAGCCGGAGGTCGCGGGTTCGAGGCCCGTCGGCCCCGCTGAGAGGAACCGAGGGCAATGC
>JAPWUT010000094.1 GCA_028275425.1 Anaerolineae bacterium
AGGGATTGGATTGAGAAGTTCGCCATCTGGCTTGTCTACGGGATAACGATTTACCTAACTTGGTACCTCTTCAGCCACTACGATATCCCAGCCCTTTGGCGCAAACCCGGCACGGGAGAGCTTCCTTTCCTCATCGGAGTTGACCTGGTAATTGCAATGCCCATCTCTTGGATGCCGCTTGTGGCCGATTACAACCGCTTTGCCCGCAAGGCCGGAAGCGCTTTCTGGGGAACTTACCTCGGCTACCTCGTGGCCAATGTCTGGTTCTACGCACTGGGGGCACTGTTCATCCTGGCCTTAGGGACGCAGGACCTTATCCCTGCCATCCTCAGCCTCGCCGGCGGGATGATAGCCCTCATCCTGATCTTGGTTGATGAAACCGACAACGCTTTCGCCGATATTTACAGTGCCGCTGTCTCCGCCCAAAACATCATCCCGAAAGTCTCTCAGTGGGTCCTGGTGACATTGGTAGGGCTTATCTGCTTAATCCTCGGAGCCAGGGTCCCAATAGAGCAATACAAAAACTTCTTGCTCCTCATAGGCTCAGTTTTCGTGCCGCTGTTCGGGGTTCTGGCAGCCCACTATTTCTTCGTGGAAAAGGGACGCTACAGGGTTGAGGAAATCTATCAGCCCAGGGGAAGATACTGGTATGCCGAAGGATTTAACTGGAAAGGGCTTGTGGCCTGGGCTTTGGGGATAGTAACTTACCAGGCGGTAGTAAAGTTCATCCCGTGGCTTGGGGCTTCAATACCGAGCTTCGTGGTGGCTTTCTTGGCCCAAATAATCTTAAATTTTAAGGAGGTGAAGCCATGAGTCAGGCTCGGAAAGCAGCTTATGCTGTGGTTCTGACGGCCTTAGCAGTAGCTTTCTCCCCCCTTTTCATCCCCGTGGGCATAATTAAGGCCTACCCGGCTCAGCACATGATAAACGTCATAGCTGCGGTCTTGGTGGGGCCTTGGTATGCCTTGGCAGTGGCCACGGCTGCAGCCATAATCCGCAATGCCCTCAACCTGGGGACAATTTTCGCCTTCCCCGGCGGGATGATAGGGGCCTTCTTGGCTGGATGGGCCTACAGGCTCAGCCGAAACATCTACTTGGCAGCCTTAGCTGAGGTTATAGGGACAGGGCTCATAGCTTCAACCCTGAGTGCGCTGGTTATCGGCCCGGTCTTTTTGAAGAAAACTATGGCTCTCGGAACTTTCATCTTGGCCTTCTCGGCCAGCACTATAGCTGGCTCAATTTTGGGGGTGCTCATCCTTCTGGGCCTTAAGAGGGCCGGGTTCAGGTGGTAGAAGGGCTTCGCCTCTTAGTCCAGCCTTGCTAAAAGCAAGAGGCAAGCCTAAAATACTTGCAAGCCCTGCCTAATAGGCAGGGGGTTGCCTTGCCGCCTCTGCGGTTCGCAATGACAAAACCATAAGTAACCAGGAGGTGAGCTATGAGGAAACTGACTCTGGAAGAAGCTATTGAGCGCATAGGATTTGGGCGGTTCCAACTCCGGCTGCTTTTTGTATGTGGCGCGGGCTGGGCCGCCGATGCTATGGAAGTCCTCATCATCTCCTTTGTGATACCGGCCCTTATGAAAGAGTGGAAGCTTTCCGCTGCGCAGGCCGGCTTCTTGGGCACAGCTATTTTCCTCGGCATGCTGGCGGGAGCTTGGTTCTGGGGCACGGTATCCGATTACATCGGCCGAAGGCTTGGCTTCCAGCTTACGGTCCTTGTGGATTCGGTCTTCGGTTTCCTATCGGCTTTGGCTCCCAATTTCCCAACCCTTGCCTTATTAAGGGCCCTCACAGGCTTCGGAGTAGGCGGGACTTTGCCCGTAGATTACTCTATCTTCGCCGAATACCTCCCCAAGGAGAAGAGAGGCCGTTACCTTGTAATCCTGGAAAGCTTCTGGGCTGTAGGAAGCATAGTAGCAGCCGGGCTTGCCTGGCTCATCGTCCCAAGGGTTGGGTGGAGGACACTCTTAGCTGTATCAGCGGTGCCGGGCATCATAATCTACTTCATCCGCCGCTATGTCCCTGAATCGCCAAGGTATCTTCTCATAAGCGGGAGAGAAGAGGAAGCCCGCAAAGTCCTGGAACAAGTCGCAAGGGAGAACGGTGTCAGTGTGGAGATACCGGGGCTTGTAGCCGAACCTCGCCGGGCAAAGGTTACAGTGCCGGCGCTGTGGAGAGGAAACCTCATCCCCATTACCCTCATGCTCTGGATTGTCTGGTTCACGATTTCCCTCGGCTACTATGGAGTTTTCATCTGGCTTCCCAAAATCTTCGTAGCTCGCGGCTTCACTTTCCTTCAGACCTACGCCAACGTCTTCATCATGTCCCTGGCCCAGCTTCCGGGGTACTTCTCCGCAGCTTACCTCGTGGAGAAGTGGGGGCGTAGACCAACTCTGGCCCTTTACATGGTCCTGAGCGGGCTTTTCACTTACTTATTTGCCGTAGGGACAGGCCTTTCCTCAATCATGGTGGCAGCAGTGCTCATGAGCTTCTTCTGCCTCGGGGCATGGGGTTGCCTCTATGCTTACACCCCAGAGCTCTACCCCACTGAAGTCCGGGCCACGGGTATGGGTTGGGCCAGCGGGATGACCCGCATAGCCGGAGCGATTGCTCCTATCCTGGGAGGCTATCTCCTTTCCATCTCCCTTACCGCTGCCCTGAGCCTCTATGCTCTTGCTTTCCTCGTGGGGGGATTGACTACGGCGGTATTGGGGCGTGAAACAAGGGGCCAACCCCTGCTGGAGGTTATCCAATGAAAGAGCTTAACGAGCGCATTGCCGAAGCCTTCGCCCGCATCCGCCAAGAAAAGCCACTAATCCACCACATCACCAATTACGTGGTAATGAACGATACAGCTAACCTTACCCTCCACTTAGGAGCGCTACCGGTCATGGCCCATGCCCCGGAAGAGGTGGCTGAGATGACCTCCATGGCTTCGGCCCTGGTGCTCAATATCGGAACGCTTACGATTCCAAGGGTTGAGGCTATGCTTAAGGCCGGGAAGAGGGCATCGGAGCTTGGAATACCGATTGTTCTGGACCCAGTAGGGGCGGGGGCTACAAAGCTTCGGACGGAATCGGCTTTGCGGCTCATAAGGGAATTGAATGTGGCCATAGTTAGGGGCAACTCTGGAGAGATAGGGGCCCTCTTAGGCCTTGAAGCCGAAGTGAAAGGGGTGGAAAGCGTGAAGGGAGTTGAAGACCCCGCCGGGGCCGTGCGAAAAGCAGCCTCGCTTTGGAAATCCGTAGTGGCCATAACAGGCAAAAGGGACTTCGTATCGGATGGGGAGAGGGTGCTGGGGGTAGACAACGGCCACCCTTTCCTTACCACCATAACCGGCTCCGGTTGCATGGCGACCACAGCTATAGCTGCCTTTGCCGCTGTGGAGAAGGATTACCTTCTGGCCGCTGCGGGGGGACTGGCTTGCTTCGGGCTTGCCGCTGAGCTGGCGGCCCAGAAGGCTTCAGGTCCAGCCAGCTTCAAAGTCCACCTCTTTGATGAGCTTTTCAACCTAACCCCAGAAGCCCTCGCCCGAGGGGCAAGGATTGTGCAGCTGTGATAGAGTTCAAAGATTTTTCCTTTTCCTACGAGGGCGGGAACGAGGCCATAAGCGGGGTCAACTTAAGGGTAGAGGCCGGAGAGTTCGTCCTCCTCTGCGGGCCAAGCGGAGGAGGCAAATCTACCATCCTCAGGGCGCTCAATGGCCTCATCCCCCACTACTTCCGAGGGAAAATGTCGGGCAAGGTGATTGTTGGGGGGCTTGATACTTCCAGCCACCCCGTTCACGAGCTTTTCTCTCGGGTTGGGATGGTCTTCCAGAACCCGGACGCTCAGCTCTTCGCTGGGACCGTGGAGAGGGAGCTGGCCTTTGGCTTGGAAAGCCTCGGCCTTCCCCGCCGAGAAATAGCCGAAAGGATTGCGTGGGGGGCGGAGGTCCTGAGGATAAAGCACTTGCTTGACCGCTCCCCACGCTCCCTCTCAGGAGGAGAAAAGCAGCTTGTGGCTATTGGAGCCATGCTGGTCCTGAAGCCCATGGTCCTGGCCTTGGATGAGCCTTTCGCCCACCTGGACCCCATGGGGGCACGGAGGGTGGCCGAGGCCCTCCGGGAGGTTAACAAGCTTGGCATTACGGTGATAGTGGCGGAGCATCGGCTGCGCTGTGTCTTGCCTTACGTCACAAGGATGATAATGGTAGCGGAAGGCAAAATCCGGCTGGATGGCCCCCCTCGCCAGGTCCTCAGGGAGCCTGTGGAGGAATTCGGCCTGAACCTCCCCGCTTCAGTCAGGCTATCGCGGGAAATCGGCCTCCCAGAGGCTTTGCTTTCGGTTGAGGAAGCTTTGCCTTATGCCAAAGCCTCAAGCCCCCACCCCCCTATCGCCCCCGAAACCGATGATTCCTCCCCTAAAGCCATAGAATGCCGTGGGCTGGCCCAGGTCCTGGGTGGACGCAAGGTGCTGGATGGGGTAAGCATTGAGGTCAAAAAAGGTGAAATTTTGGCCATTGTAGGGGCCAATGGCGCAGGCAAAACCACCCTCATAAAGCATTTCAATGGCCTCCTCAAGCCTTTCGCCGGGACTGTGGAAGTGCTGGGGATTGATACCCGAAAGGCTAAAGTTTCGGAGCTGGCCACAAAGGTTGGGATTGCCTTCCAGAACCCCGAAGAGCAACTTTTCACCAGCTCGGTCCGGGAAGAAATCCTGGTGGGGCCAAAGTTCCTGAAGAGGATGGATGAAGGTTGGCTTGGGGAGCTTGAGGAGCTTTTCAACCTGAGGGGGCTCTTGGAAAAGCCGCCGCTCTCCCTCAGCGAGGGGGAAAAGAGGCGAGTGGCTTTCGCCTCGGTGCTGGCTTCAAAACCTGAAATCATCGTTATGGACGAGCCTACTGCTGGCCAAGACGAGCTCTTCCGCCGGCGCCTTGCGGAGCTGCTCCGAGCCTTGAAGGAGAAAGGCCACACCGCAATCCTCGTCACCCACGACCTGGAATTTGCTCAATCTGTGGCCGAAGAGTGGGCAATAATGGCCGGAGGTCGCATCCTGGCCAAAGGCCACCCTAAGCTGATAATGGCCGATAAGGGCCTAATGGAGGCAAGCTCGCTTCTACCTACCGATAGCTTCCTTCTGGGGTTGACGTAAGGATTGACCCCACGAAATCCCTCTGTCCCCTGGCGAACTCCTCTGGTCCCATCCGGCTTTTGCCTTCCAACTGAATTTCCCCAAGCAGAAGTGCCCCTGACCCGCACGCCACTTTTATCCCCTCACTGTCCCGAAAGACCTTCCCCGGTGCTTCTCCTGAGGTTAGAGCGGCAGGGGTAGCCCTCCAGATTTTGAGGAGTTTGCCTTTCCAAAAAGTGAAAGCGCCGGGCCAGGGGTTAAAGGCCCTCACTTTCCTGGCCAGAAATTCTGCTGGAAGCTCCCAATCCAAGAGGCCTTCCTCTTTCTTCACGGGCCTTGTGTACGATGGCTCGCCTTCCTGGGGCAATGGTTTTATCTTGCCCTCCACCCAAGCCGGCAGTATCTCCAGCAAAAGCTCGGCTCCGAGGCGAGAGAGCTTATCCTCCAAAGTTCCGGCAGTATCCTCAGGGGAGATTGGGATGGCTTTGCGGGCTACGATTGGGCCGGTGTCCAAGCCCTCGTCCATGAGGATTATAGTGATTCCGGTCTCCGGGTCGCCATTGAGGATAGCAGCTGGGATGGGGGCTGCTCCCCTGTAGCGAGGGAGGAGGGAAGCATGAACGTTGAGGCATCCGTGTGGGGGGATTCGGAGGACTGCGGGGGGAAGGATTTGGCCGAAGGCCGCTACCACAATCACATCCGGCTCCTTCGCCCTTATCCAGGCTATGGCCTCCTCCCGCTTGAGGCTTTCGGGCTGGAAGACCGGGATGCCATGGGCCAGGGCCAGCTCCTTGACCGGAGGAGGCTTTAGCTTGAGACCTCTCCCGGCCGGCCTATCGGGCTGAGTGACCACCCCTACCACCTGGTGGTGAGCCAGGAGCCCTTCCAATATCGGGATGGCGAATTTGGGCGAGCCCATGAAGAGGACTTTCACAGGAATTTCTCCGCTCCTGGGAACCTCCATAAAAGCTGCTCCTTATAGGAGGAATGGGGCCTAAAGCGCCGGCGGACTTCTTCCAAAGGTGCGTTCCCCACAACCTTCATCTTGGAGATATCCCCTACCCCAAGGCCTGCCAGCTTGCAATAGTAGAGGTAACCGACCTCATCCGGGTCAAAGCCCATGAGGTAAGCGGTCAAGGAATCAACGGCCAGCGGGTCGGTTCCGGCCAAAGCTATGCGCCAAGGCACAGCGCTGCCTGAGGTCGGTCCATCCCCTTCCATCCCCTCAAATCCGTCAATGATGGAAAGGTGGGGCCAGACGAGCTTTGCTAACCTATAAAGATTGATATTTATGGCCTCATAGCCCTGGTGGATAGCCACTTTATCGTTCCGGAACAAGGCCTGGGAAGTCCGCTCTTTCAACCCCTGAACCAAGGGAAGGGAAGAGAGCCAAGAAGGGGCGAAGCGCCGGGCAAAATCGGCCACAGCCGAAGCCCCGCCCGTATCCCGTATCAAGCTGCCCACGATTATGTTCTTCAGGGTGAGGGTGACTACTACGGTGTCGTGCGTTTTCGGTGGGGTTATGCTTATGCGGAAATCGCTTTCCAAGACCGTCTTTGCCAACCGCACCTTAATCGGGCGCAAGCGGTGGTCCAAGACCTCAACCTCTTCCCATTGGTCCTGGTTCAAATCCAGGAGCATGGCATCGTACTGGGAGGC
>JAPWUT010000095.1 GCA_028275425.1 Anaerolineae bacterium
GGAAGCTGAGGTAATAAATTAAGAGAAAGAGGTTTAGGGAGGACCAAAGGAAGAAGCTTGCCTCAGGAGGCAGAAGAGCGAATATACGAAAAGGCACAATAAATACGGGTAAGAAAGGGGAAGGGATAGTCAGAAAGCTCTTTTGAGATGAGGTGAAAGTAGCCTGTATTTTCCCCAAAGCCTCAAGGTCATAAACTTTGCTGTAGCCAATCGTGTTAGCTACGTAGCCAGCACTCCAGAAAGCGAGGAAGTCCCTCCCCAAGGGGGCAAAGAGGCCTTCAATAAACAAGCTGTAGATTACTATGCCTAAATACAAGCCGGCAATTGCGCTAAGGGCGAGGTTTTGGCTCCTTCGCGAACTTGTGAGCATTTACTGCCCTCCCTCTATCTCCACTACTTCTACTGCCCAGTTTTCCGCATCCAAAATCAGCATTCTCTTCCTCAGGGGCCTGCCCTTTCCCAAGAGTATTTTCACCACTTCTTGAACCTGAGCGGCTGCTACCATCATTGGGGTAGCCGCAGGAGTGCCCAGCATTGCCTCCGCCCCCTTCTCCGGAGGTTTATCACCGTAAAGGGCTTTAAGCCCAGGGTCCTCCGGGAATATCGTCATGACTTGACCCAGGAAGCCGGCTATTGCCCCATAGACCAAGGGAATGCCCGCCCTGCGGGCAGCCTCTTCCAGTTCAAGCCTCGCCGGCAAGTTGTCTAAACCGTCAACTACTACTTGGCACCCCTCCAAGACCTTGCTTAAATTATCGGCCCGGATGAATTCGCTCCAGGCTATGACTTCAACTGCCGGGTTTATGCGGGAAATCACTTTCTTTGCCACCTCAGCCTTCGGCTCACCAAGCGCGCTTACATCGCTCAAAACCTGCCGGTTGAGGTTGTGGTCCACAAAAACATCTCCATCGGCCAGGACGAGAGTGCCTACCCCCATCCGAGCCAAGGCTTGGCAGACATACCCTCCGAGTCCACCAAGCCCTATTACCGCCACCTTTGACCTCAGAAGCTTCTTCTGCCCTTCAAACCCTACGGTCCCAAGGTTCCGGAGGTAGCGGCGGGGCATGAAGCCTTCCTCCAGAGCGGCAAGCTCAACCTCCTTAAGCTTCAGCCCCCACTTCTGAGCTATGCTCTCCACCTCCCTTACCCCCAGGACTTTAACACCCCCCTCTTCAAAAGCCAAAGCCCTGAACTCTTCTACAAGCCTCTCCTTCTCCATGGCTAATCCTCCACTTTTATCACGCCCAGGATTATGCGCCGGGATTCGGGGTCGGCACCGTCACCGCTGACGGGAAGTCTCTCCCCTGTCTCCCTCAGGTACATTCCTACCTCCAAGAGGTAATCACCCGGAGGGGCATCCGACGGCAAGGTGAGCTCGTACCGGTCCTTCCACAGCACGTTGGGAAGCCAATGGGTTGTAGGGTAGAGCCCTTCCATCGGCTCCTGGTCATCCTGAGCCCAGACGGGCTTGCCGGTAGCAGGGTTGAGGACTGGGCCTAAGAGGTGAGTGAATACGGTGTAGGACCTTTCGGTAGGGGCTTCGGCTTCCCAGAAAAGTTCCAAAATCAAGGTCTCTCCGGGGTGGAGAACAGGCGGCTCGCTTACCCCAACCAGGTTGTATCCCATAAGCTTTATCCTATCACCAAGCTTAGCCGAAAGGCGATGCTTGATTTCCTCCTCGCCCAAGGCTATGGCCCCTCTTTTAACTCCTACATGGCCTAAGTATAAGGCTTGTGAGTCCACCCTTAGCCTGAGCTTGAATTGGCCACCCCAAGAGGGACCTATCCGGAACCCAACGAGCTTGTAGTGATAGCCCGGCTGCAGGGTGAAAGTATCCATGAGCAGAGGCAACCCGCTTGGGGAAATGGCTTCAAACTGGAAGGTGGCCGGTTCTTCAAGCTCCAAAAAAAGCCCTAAGTGGATCGTGGCCCCTTGCTTCCCCTGCTTATCCAGAAGGTCATAGCCCAGCACCCTTACCCCTGGGGCTAACTCCGCATCCAAAGGGAAAAGGGGAGCGATTTCTCGGGAGGGAGCCGCAGGCTCTTCACCGTGGGAGAAGAGGTAGAGCGAATCGCGCTTGAAGTGAAATTCCAGCGCAAGCTTCATCTTTTCCGAAAGCCATTTTGCGGCAACGCCCTCGGGGTCCTGAAGGAAGGGCTTGACGGCAGCGAGCCAAACTCGGGGGTGGGAACCTATTATCCAGCCAAGCTCTTCTTCAACCGTAGCGTAAGAAAGGGTTGAGGAGAGGCGAGGGGCAGGGTAAACGGGCAAGCGAAGGCTGCCGGATGGGGAATCGTAGTAGTAGAGGAATTCGGGGAAGCGATCGCCTGAGACTAAGATTACGGCATCGTCAGGGTGGCCGTAAATCTGGATGAGCCGGACCATGAAGGGTAAATCGTCCTCCCAATCCCGCCCTTCGTAGTATCGGGGGAGAAAGGCTACCATTAGGGCTAAAGTGCCGACCCCAAGGCCTAAACCCAGGGGACGTAGCCTCTTGCCGATAGCGGCCAATGAAAGAGCCAGGAGGGAGTAGAAGAAGGGGGCGAAGGGGATGAAGTAGCGGGCTTCTACTTTCGGGACGTAGAAGAGGAAGCGGGGTTGGGTCAAGAGCCAGACGGCCAAAGGTTGCAGGAGCACTCCGGCCAGGAGCATCAGCGCCCCAGGCAAGGCTTTGCGGCTTTCGCTATCCAAAGAGAAGAGGATAAGCCCGGCAAAGGCAACGGTCACGATGAAAATTCCGGCCGGAAGGTATTGGTCCAGATTGGCCGAGACCCCCGTGCTCAAGAGGACAGCGTTGAGCTTGAGCACGAATCCGAGGGAAGGGGGCTTTTCCGCCACCGACCATGACCTCATCCTGGGAAGGGCCAGGGAAAGCCATGGGGTCCAGAGCAAGGCCACAGCCACTAAAGCCAAGGCCAATCGGGCCAGAACCTTGCGCTGGCTAAAGGCTTTGAGGACTATCGGGACGGCGCATGCGGGGATGAGGAAGACAGCTGAGTAGAGGGTGTAAAGGGCAGCGGAACAGGCTAAGATTAAGCCGGCCCAAGGTTTTGGGGAATCGGCGGAGGAGGCTTTCAGGGCAAAGTAGGCGGAGAGGGTGAAGAAGAAAGCTGCGGGGATGTACATCCGCATCTCTTGAGACCACCAGATGTGGAAAGGGGAAGCGGCCAAGAGCCACATGGCCAATGCCCCGGCGGTAGGTCCGGCGAGCTTTCGGGTAAGGGGGAAAACGGCGGCTACTGTCAATACGGCCATGATAACGGTGAGGTAACGGGCAGGGAACTCCGCTTCACCGGCAACCCTTATCCAGGGCCAGAGGAGCCAGAAGTAGAGCGGGGGATGGACATCGCCTGCGGTCCAGAGGGTGGTTTCGGGCAAGGCCTTCCTGGCTGCCCACACGGCAAGGCCTTCATCCCACCAGACATTCTTATCCCCAAGGGAGTAGACCCTGAGGAAGAAGGCAAGCAGGATTCCGGCCAGGGTCAAAAACTTAAGGGCTCGCATCTTCCACCATCACCACACGCATTATACCTCTCAGGTCTGGGAAAGAGGAAATTCGGGCGTGGGGGAAAGCTTTGCGGGCCAACGCCTTGACCTTGCGGGCCTGTCCTGGCCCTACTTCTAAGAGGATAGCTCCGCCCCTTTTGAGGTACGATGGGGCTTGGGACAAGAGCTTCCGGATGCTCTCCAAGCCATCCGGCCCGCCGTCCAGGGCCTCCCGTGGCTCCCACTGGAGCTCTGGGGCAAGCTTTTCCAGCTGAGCTGAAGGGACGTAAGGGAGATTGGCCACGATTAGGTCCACAGGCTTCTCAAGCGCGGAGAGCAAATCGCTCAGGAGGAACACGATGCGCTTTTCCACCCGGTTGAGAGCAGCGTTTTCCTGGGCCAATTCCAGGGCTTGGGGGGAAGAATCCAGCCCATAGACCAGCCCTTTTTCCCCTAAGTGCAAAGCGAGGGCAATGGCCACGGCTCCGCTTCCTGTACCTACATCGGCTACGGTTAAGGAGGGGAGGCTGCGAGCCCAGTCCAAGGCCTTCTCCACCAAGAGCTCGGTTTCAGGCCTGGGGATAAGGGCTCGCCGGTCAATCTTCAAAGTGATGCCGTAGAACTCAACCTGGCCCAGGATGTAAGGGAGGGGTTCCCTCTTGGCCCTTCTCTCCAGCAAGCTTAAGAAGAGGTGTTCTTCTTCCTCCTCCACTTGGGCCTCGGGGTGAGCCAGGACCCACTCCTTATTTTTCCCTAAGGTATGGGAGAGGATAAGCACACTTTCAAGCCAGACATCAAGGCAACCAGCCTCGCTTAACCGCTTAGCCCCTTGGGCGATAAGCTCCACAACCCTCATGGCTATTTTATACCGTTCTGCAACTCATAGTCATTTATTTCGCCCCTTGAGGCGAAACAAATGACCGGTTGCTTCCTGTTTCAACGAGGGGTGCTCCCCCTCTCCACAGGCGTTACTTCCCAGGGAACTCCCGGTAGGGCCCGTAAGGTGAGCCAACCCATATTGCCAAAGGTTAAGCGCCGCATTCCAGTCACGGTCTATCTCCAACCCACACGCCTCACAACGGAAAACCCTCTGAGATAGAGGAAGCGGAGGACCAATCTCCCCACAGTTGGAGCAAGCCTTTGTGGATGGAAAGTCCTGCGGCACTAAAATGAGCTTTGCCCCATACCACTGACACTTATACTCCAGCATTCGCCGGAACATACCCCAGCTCACATCATAAATGGCCTGGGAAAGGTGGCCATTCTGGGACATACCCTGCACATTCAGGTCTTCCACGACTACGACTGACTTGGTTTTCGCCAGCCAAGTCGTGACCTTGTGCAGGAAATCCCGACGGATGTTCCTAACCCTACGGTGCAAACGGGCCAAACGCAGTGAAGCCTTCCTAAAGTTTTGGGAAAACTTCTGCTTTCGGGAAAGCTGGCGTGAACGCCGCTCCAAAAGCCTCACGGCCTTCCTAAGCGGCTTGGGAGCCTCTACCTTCGTTCCATCCGAGAGGGTAATGAACGATTCCAACCCCAAATCAACCCCAACGATGTCTTCCGGCCCCCGAACTTCCCTGGGTTCTGGGTCAGGCCGCTCAACCACACAAGTTAGGCTAACAAACCAGCGGTCAGCCTCGCGGGAGATTGTGGCCGAAAGGATGCGGGCTTTCCCCGCTTGGATTAGCTCAAGGAGTTTATCCGTCCGCTCCTTAGTCCGCACTTTCCCGATTCGTGGAAGCTTAACATGCCGAGGAGTAACTCGGATGGAGCCGGTCAGACGGGCCTTGTTATCATCCAAGCTCTTCTTTCGCTTGAAGCGGGGGAAGTTTGCCCTGCCTTCCCGCCAATTGCGGAAAGCTTTCTCCAGGTCTCGGAAAGCTTCCTGGGGGGCGCATTTGGAGACTTCCACCCACCAGGGGGCGTTTTCTCTTTTCCAGCGGTTCCATTCCTTGTGTAGCTGGATAGCGGAAGGAAGAAGGCGACCTTGCTCCAAAGCCTCTTTTAGGCGGGCCAGGCCCCAGTTGTAGGCGAAGCGTGCGGCTCCGATGTGCTTGGCTAAGGCTACACGGGCCTTTTGGTTTGGGTCCAGCTCAAAGCGAAAGGCTTGCTCTACTTTCACCGCTCCCGGCTCCGTCCTGGCTGGAATAGATGATAATAAAATCGCCAACAGTTGTCAACCCCGAGGGCAGTGAATCCGCAACAAAAAACCGGGGGTAAAGTGGGCACGACCCCTTACCGGGGGATCGTGAGGGGTGTCCCCCCACGAAACCTTAAAGAGGGGAGAGCTATCAACCCCGGCGACCCCACCACGAGTGGGGCCAAAAGCGCTGGCGAACCCAAAGCCAACGGGGGTGGGCCAATGGGGTCCAGGGGGCGGAGCCCTCTGGCGGGGGGTTGTGGGGGGTGTCCCCCCAAAAAAACAAAAGAGGGAACGAGTTGCCCACATCAGCACCCCCCCACGAGTGGGCCCCAAAACCCTGGCGAACCCTAAGCTAACGAGGGTGGGGAAAGGGGGTGGAGGGGGCGCAGCCCCCTCCCAGGAGCTTTGGGGGATGTGCCCCCAAAATAAAAAAGAGGGGGCGAGCAGCCCGCATTAACAACCAGGCCACGAGTGGGGCCCAAAACGCTGGCAAACCCTCAGCCTACGGGGGTGGGCAAAGGGGGGTCCAGGGGGCTCCGCCCCCTGGCGGGGAGCCGTGGGGGGTGTCCCCCCCCCAAAAAACAAAAGAGGGAACGAGTTGCCCACATCAGCAACCCCCCCACGAGTGGGCCCCAAAACCCTGGCGAACCCTAAGCTAAAGGGGTGGGGAAGACTTTTCATGCCCACTAAAGTCGGCCACTTTGGGCTTTCGGCCAGAGGTCGGACTGTACTGACCTTCAATATCTTGAACCGCAAAGGGCGCTAAGGACGCAAAGTTTTTAATTTTCTTTGCGCTCTTAGCGGTTATCTGCTCCTTTGGCCAAAAGTTGGCCTGCGCCGACCCTTATTTAGGCAAGCCACCAAAAACCCCACGATCCTACCATAATCCTTGGGTTCACAAATTTCCCCTTGGTCTGGCAAAATCCAAAAGTTGCACTATAATTTTGACGCCAAAAGTAACCTGAGTGCCCGCAGGAGGCGTTATTATGAACAGACACCAGTGGCGAATCCCCTTCTGGTTGCTCTTGCTGGCGCTGGTCGC
>JAPWUT010000096.1 GCA_028275425.1 Anaerolineae bacterium
ACCCCCGTGGGCTTAGGGTTCGCCAACGCTTTGGGTCCCACTCGTGGCGGGTTTGCTAATGGGGGCTACTCGCCCCTTTTAAGGTTTTGTGGGGGCACACCCCCCACGACCCCCCGCCAGGGGGCTTGCGCCCCCTGGACCCCTGTTTGCCCACCCTCGTGGGCTTAGGGTTCGCCAACGCTTTGGGTCCCACTCGTAGCGGGTTTGCTAATGGGGGCTACTCGCCCCTTTTAAGGTTTTGTGGGGGGACACCCCCCACGACCCCCCGCCAGGGGGCTTGCGCCCCCTGGACCCCTGTTTCGCCCACCCCCGTGGGCTTAGGGTTCGCCAACGCTTTGGGGCCCACTCGTGGCGGGGTTAACCTCTTCTCCATTCACTCGCCAGAATTTCCCCCTTTCCTCGCAGGGAAGGGGGCAGGGGGTTAGGTCGGAAAGGGGACACCCCCACGCCCCGCTATGAGGGCGAAACCCCCTGGACCCCCTTACTTACCCTTGTTGGCTCAGGGTCCCTTAGCTTCGGCGCATGAAGCGAGGAAGGATGGTCGCCCACTCAGGTAAGGGGACGCTGTCCCCAGGGCCAAGTTTGTCTATGGGCTTTACTTCTTTCTGACGGAACCGGCCAGCAAATATCCCTATCTGGGCTCCTTCTTGTGCGTAACGCTTGTCTACAAGAGCCATCCCTACAAGGTAACCCTCAGTATCAATGGCACAGGAGGTTACTACCCCAATGTAATCGCCCCTTTGGTTGATTACCCTGTCCCCAGGCTCAGGCCTCGGAACTCCTTTGCGGTTCATCCGGAAACGGATTATTTCCCTGGTGCGCTTGGCTTCTTTCTCAATTATAGCCTTGCGGCCAATGAAGTAGGGTTTGTGGAATTTGACATAAGGAGCAAAGCCTGCTTCTATCGGGTCTATGTTGAACGGGCCTGCCAGTTCGTGGCCGTAAAGGGGAAGGCCAGCTTCAGTACGAGTTGAGTCCCTGGCTCCAAGGCCCGCAGGCTTTATCCCAAAAGGTTGGCCCTTTTCCAGTAGGAGGTTCCAGAGGCGAGGAGCATCTTCGGGGTGGACAAAGATTTCGTATCCCCACTCTTCTCCGGTGTAACCGGTCCGGGCTACAATTACGTCCATACCGTCCAAGGTCAATTCGGCCAGTTCTGTGCGTCGCAGCCTCTTCAGGATTTCACGCCCGTCCCGGTCGGCTAAGGCCATTAGGATGTGGATGGAGGCTGGGCCTTGTAAGGCCATGTCTACTTTCATGTCTTTGCCAGAGGAAGGGTCTTTCAGGTTGCGCAAGATGGCTTGCCCGTCTACTTCTTTATCCGGGTGCTCTCGGTCTACAATGACCCGGCGGGAGTTTACGGCATTGAGCCAGGCCCAGTCTTTCTCTTCATTGGCGGCGTTGACCACCATGATGTAGCGGTCTTTCTTGAGCCTGTAAATCATTACGTCATCAATGACGTTGCCGTCGGGGTCTAAGAGGTAGGAGTAGAGGGATTGGCCATCTTCAAGCCAACGGACATAGTTGGTGGTTACGAAGTCCAAGAAGCTGGTGGCATTGTCTCCGGAGATTTCAAATACTCCCATGTGGGCAACGTCAAACAGGCCAGCGGCTTCGCGCACTGCTCTGTGTTCCTCAAGGACACCGCTGTACCATACGGGCATCTCCCATCCGGCGAAGGGGACGAGTTTAGCCTTGAGTTTTTTGTGCTCTTCGTAAAGTGGCGTGTGCTTGAGCGGCCCAGGCTTTTCTTCCCACCGGAATTCTTCCTTCTGAACGGAGGGCCTTTCTTGGTCCAGGAACCTCTGGCCTACAAAGTAGGGCTTGGAGAGGGCAAAGAGGTTCTTATGGTTGCTGCGGTAGAGGGTAAGGGCATCGGGCCTTTCGCCGTCGTAGGAAGGCCAGTCGGCCTCGGCACGCCAGGATTTGTACGATTGAGGGGAAGCAGCCTGGAAGCCGTTTTGTACCAGTTTCTTCCAGAGCTTGGCGATTTCATCTGGATGGGAGATGAGCAGGGTGAGCTCGTGGCCTTGGCCGAAGTCAATCCTGGCTACGGTGGTCTCTGCACCGTCCACTTGGCCGGTCCAGAACCTATTCAATGGGATTTCGGGCAGTGAGGGCAGGAGTTGGCGTAGGCGAGGCAAAGCTCCCTCTCCTGCGACCCCTATGGCCACTTTCCTTACCCAGTCCTCCATGTCTTCCCATAGGTCATCCACGATGACAGGGCCTTCAACCTTGGCCAGGATGTCCTGGCGGTCAAAGATTACGTAGCCATCGGATAGGGCTCGGAACCATTCTTTGACCCTTTCGGTATTTTCGGGGTTAGTCACTACCAAGTATTGCTGGCGGCCACGGGGGTCATCGGGCAGGCGAAGGATTGATACGTCATCCATGAGTTTGCCATCAGCATCCAGGAGGAAGGAGCGTGCCACCATGCCTGGCTTCAGGTCAATCAAGTTGGCGGTGTTAACTTGCTGGATGAAAGCTTCGGCTCTCCAGCCTCTCACTGTAATGAGGCCAAGGTTTGTAAGGTCAAAGGCGAATGGCCCTTTCCCTTCAGGCGTGGCCTTTTCTTCCAGGAGTGGTTTGCGAACGGGCTCTTTGCCGGGCAAGAAGCAGTAGTGGGGGTATCCGGTTTTGCATGGAGGTGGGCAGATTGGGATGCGGTCAATGAGCTCCTCAACTCGGCAAGCCGCCCTCTTGAGGATTTCCAGCTCTATTTTGCCCCTGGGCAGTTCATGGTCCCGGCCGTAGTAGCGGAACGGCTTTATATTCACCAAGACTTCGGTCATTATGTCGGCGATTTCTTCCATCTCTTCGGGGTCAAGTCCTCTCTGTGTGACCCAAGGTGTTCCCAAGCGTATTCCGCTGGCCAATGGGGTCATGGTATCGCCGGGGATTGTGTTTTTGTTTACGATTATCCCTGCTATGTCCAGAAGGCGTGCTGCTATTTCCCCTTTCACCGGGTAGCCGGTGTCGGTCTTTATGGAGCGAAGGTCCAGGACTACCAAGTGGGTATCGGTCCCGCCATAGGCCACTTTTATGCCCCTTTTCTGAAAGGCTGCGGCCAGGGCTTGGGCGTTTTTCACAATCTTGTGCTGGATTCGCTTGAAGGGTTCGGTTTGGGCTATCTTGAAGGCTACGGCGATGGCGGCGAATTTGTTGACGTGAGGGCCTCCTTGGATTCCGGGGAAGACGGCGGCGTCAATGCGCTGGGCCAATTCCTCATCAGTGGTGATTATGACTGCACCCCTGGGGCCGAATATGGTTTTGTGGGTAGTGAAGGTTATGACATCGGCTATGCCGATTGGGGATGGGTGGGCACCGGCCACTACTAACCCTGCAGTGTGGGCGATGTCGGCCATTAGGTAAGCTCCGACGGCATCGGCTATTTGGCGGAACTTTTCCCAGTCCGGAGCCCAGGAGTAAGAAGTGTAGCCGGCGATTATGAGGCGAGGTTTGTATTCCAAGGCCAGTTTCATTATCTGGTCGTAATTGAGGCGCTCTGTTACGGGGTCAACCCCGTAGGATACAACTTTGTAACGGCGGCCGGAGATGTTGAATTCGCTTCCGTGCGTGAGGTGGCCGCCCTGGAACAGGTCCATGCCCATTATGGTGTCGCCGGGGTTGAGCAAGGCATCGTAGACGGAGATGTTAGCCGGGGCGCCGGAGAGGGGCTGGACGTTCACGTATATCCTTTCAGGCGGGACTTTTTCGTTGGCGAAGGCTTGGGCTACTCGGCGTTGGGCCAGGGTTTCCACGAAGTGGGCGTATTCCACGCCTTTGTAGAACCGCCTGTCGCCGTAGCGCCGGTAGTAGCTGAGCTGGTGGGCGAAGTCCATTACCAACTCTATCTCTTCCCTGGTCATCCTCAATGGCGGGTAGCCTTCGGCATAGATGTTGTTGAAAACCGAGCCCAGTGCCTTAAGCACGGGCTCCGGGGCTATGCTTTCAGAAGGGATAAGGATGATTTTGCGGGCCTGCTTTTCTTCTTCGTAGCGAATCAGGCGGTCTATTTCGGGGTCAATTACTGATAGTTCGCCTTTCAGGATTTGGACATATTCTCGTGCCAGTTCCAGGTCCATGCTTCACCTCCCTAAGGTTTTACTTTTCGTAAGGGATTGGTTCGGGTCGCCCCATTGGGCAGAGCGGGTTTCAGCGGGCTTTTTCTTCTCCAGGATTTTCTCTATTTCGGGGACGTTTTCCCCAAGAAGGCGGCGGAGTTCAAAGATTTCGTCTCTGAGCATGGCTGCTTTTTCAAATTCCAGGTTCCGGGCAGCTGTGTGCATCTGGTTTTCCAATTCCTTTATCATTCGCCTAAGCTCATCTTTGGGGATTTCTTCTCCCCTTACGATGTATTCAGCTTTCCGTTCCGCTACTTTCCGCACTCTATCGGTAAGGTCTCGCACTTCTTTGACTATGCTGCGGGGTTCAATTCCGTGGCGGAGGTTGTATTCCATTTGGATGCGGCGTCGCCTTTCTGTTTCTTCTATGGCTTTGCGCATGGCTTCGGTTACAGTATCGGCATACATTATGGCTGTGCCTTCTACGTGTCTTGCCGCCCGGCCTATGGTTTGGATTAAGGCCGTCTCGGAGCGGAGGAACCCCTCTTTGTCCGCATCCAGTATAGCAACAAGGGAGACTTCCGGCAAGTCAAGCCCTTCCCTCAAAAGGTTTATCCCGACTACTACATCATACACCCCAAGGCGTAAGTTGCGCAAGATTTCCACTCTCTCAATGGTGTCAATTTCGGAGTGGAGGTAGTGAACCTTTATGCCCATTTCGGTCAAGTATTCGGCCAGGTCTTCGGCCATCCTTTTGGTGAGGGTAGTGACCAAAGCTCGCTGGCCTTTTTCTACCCGTTTGCGTATTTCTGAGATTAGGTCATCCATTTGCCCCTTGGTAGGCCGGACAAATATCTGCGGGTCTACTATGCCTGTAGGCCTTATGAGTTGTTCTACTATCTGCTCGCTTTTTTCCAGTTCGTATGGGCCTGGGGTAGCGGATGTGAAGATGACCTGGCGCACCCTCTGCTCAAATTCTTCAAATTTGAGTGGTCGGTTGTCCAGGGCCGAGGGGAGGCGGAAGCCGTAGTCTACAAGGGTCTTCTTGCGGGTATAGTCTCCATGGTACATCCCCCGGAGCTGAGGTATGGTCATGTGGGATTCGTCTATTATGACCAGGAAGTCGTCCGGGAAGTAATCCAAGAGGGTCCAAGGCGGTTCTCCGGGCTTGCGGCGGGAGAGGTGGCGGGAGTAGTTTTCAATGCCTGGGCAGTATCCGGTCTCTTTTAGCAGTTCCAGGTCGTAGCGGGTGCGCTGTTCAAGGCGCTGGGCTTCCAGGAGTTTACCCTGGGCCCTGAGTTCGGCGAGCCTTTCTTCCAGTTCTTGCTCTATGTCCCTTATAGCCTGCTGGAGCTTCTCATATGGGGTTATAAAATGCTTTGCCGGGTATATGGCTACGGCGTCCAATTCCCTCAAGCTCTCGCCGGTTAGGGGGTCAAATTCGGTGATGCGGTCCACCTCATCGCCCCAGAATTCAATTCGGTAGGCGGTTTGGAGGTAGGCTGGCTGGACTTCTATGGTATCTCCTCGGACTCGGAACCTTCCCCGTTCTAAGACGGTGTCGTTTCTTTCGTATTGGATTTCAACCAGGTGGCGTAGGACTTTGTTGCGGCGGCGTGTTTCTCCCCTCTTCAGGGTAAGGACGACCTGGCCGTAGTCTTCGGGGCTTCCGAGGCCGTATATGCAGGAGACCGATGCCACGATGATGACATCTCGGCGGGAGAAGAGGGCGGATGTAGCTGCTAACCTCAGGCGGTCAATTTCTTCGTTGATATCGGCGTCTTTTTCAATGTAAAGGTCGTATTCGGGAAGGTAAGCTTCGGGCTGGTAGTAATCGTAGTAGCTTACGAAGTATTCCACGGCGTTGTGGGGGAAGAATTCTCTGAATTCGGCGTAGAGTTGGGCGGCGAGGGTTTTGTTGTGGGCGATGACCAAGGTTGGTTTTTGGACTTGTTCTATGACGTTGGCGATGACGTAGGTTTTGCCTGTGCCGGTGGCGCCAAGGAGTGTCTGGTAGCGGTATCCTTTGCGGATACCTTCCACCAGCTTTTCTATTGCCTGAGGCTGGTCGCCTGTTGGCTTAAAGGGTGAAACGAGTTTAAAGCGTTCCATCTTTTATTTTTCCCACCCCCGGTGGCTTAGGGTTCGCCAGCGTTCTGGGCCCCACTCTTGGCGGGGTTGCAAGAGTTAGCTGCTCTCCCCTTATTTGAAAATTCTGGGGGCACATCCCCCATGCCCCCTGGACCCCCGTTTTTCCCGCCCTCGGTGGCTTAGGGTTCGCCAGCGTTTTGGGTCCCACTCTTGGCGGGTTTGCTAATCTGGGCAACTCGCCCCCTCTTTTTGTTTTTGGGGGCACATCCCCCACACCCCCTGCCAGGGGGCAAAGCCCCCTGGACCCCCCATTTTCCCACCCCCGTAAGCTTAGGGTTCGCCAGCGTTCTGGGCCCCACTCTTGGCGGGGTTGCAAGCGAGGGCAACTCGCCCCCTATTTTGAATTTGTGGGGGGACACCCCCCAAGCCCCCCGCCATGGGGGCTCCGCCCCCCTGGACCCCCATTTTCCCACCCCGTTGGCTTAAGGTTTGCCAACGCCTTGGGCCCCACTCG
>JAPWUT010000097.1 GCA_028275425.1 Anaerolineae bacterium
GCTTCCTGGGGGGCGCATTTGGATACTTCCACCCACCAAGGGGCGTTTTCCCTCTTCCAGCGGTTCCACTCCTTGTGGAGCTGGATAGCGGAAGGGAGGGGGCGGCCTTGCTCCAAAGCCTCCTTCAGGCGGGCCAGGCCCCAATTGTAGGCGAAGCGGGCAGCTCCGACGTGCTTTGTCAAGGCTGCACGGGCTTTTTGGTTTGGGTCTAACTCAAAGCGAAAAGCCTGCCTTACTTCCACCGGTCTCAGCTCCGTCCTGGCTGGAATAAATGATAATAAAATCGCCAACAGTTGTCAACCCCTTCCCTGCGAGCGGCTTACACTTGGGTTTAACGTTTGAACCGCAGAGAACGCTCTGAGCGACGCAAATTAAAAATCGGCAAGGCATTCGTAAGCTGGGAAAATGGGGCGTCATACCCACGCTCTCGCTTGCGGATTTCAGCTTTCTAAGCTAAAATTTAACCAAGATTTTCCCTTAAAGCCGGAGGGAATGCCATGTATCACAAAGTGATAATTGTGGGCAGGCTTGGTACAGAGCCTGAAATGCGTTACACCCCAACTGGAACGCCTGTAACCCATTTCCGAATGGCCGCAAACAGAGTTTTCGTTGACGCCGAAGGGAACCGCAAAGAGGTTACAACCTGGTTCCGGGTTACAGCTTGGGGGAAATTGGCCGAGCAGTGCAACGAATACCTCCAGAAAGGGCGCCTCGTGCTTGTTGAAGGGGTCCTTGTCCCCGATGAAAGCGGGAATCCCAGGGTCTGGGTGGGGAGCGATGGAACCGTAAGGGCCTCCTACGAGGTAAAGGCAGAAAGGGTGAAATTCTTGGGTCCTCGCCCAGCTGCCCCTGAAGAGGCCATAGCCGAAGAAGGCTACGAAGCCCTCCCCGAACTCGGGGAAGAAGAGGAAATTCCGTTCTAATCCTGCATAGCATATGGAAAGCTTAGGACCTTGGCTGGCCCTGGGGTTGGCTTTTACTTTTTTGCTCTTCTTAAACCGTTGGATAAGCCAACATTTGCAAGGCCTTGGGCTGCTCATCACTAATAGCCAGAAAGCAAGCCTGTTTTTGTATTTCCTTATCCTGTTCCCAGGCATCCTAATCCACGAGCTCAGCCACTGGCTTATGGCCAAGCTCTTAGGGGTTAGGACCGGTAAGATAAGGCTTGGACCTACAGAGGTGGGAAAAGCTGGCTACTATTCCATGGGCTCGGTTGAAGTAGCGAGAAGCGACCCCTTGAGGGATAGTTTGATAGGCTTGGCCCCTTTGCTTTCCGGATGCGCTTTCCTCTTACTGGTAACCCATCAAGTTTTCAACATCCCACAGCTTATCAATGGCCTCAGGTGGGGAGAGATATTGAGCACACTCAAGGCTTGGGCTGGCAATAGAGATTTCTGGCTCTGGCTCTACCTTGTGTTCACCATAAGCAACGCCATGATGCCCAGCGCTAAGGATAGGGAACCCTGGGGACCGGCTTTGGTCTTCATCGCTCTGGTGGCGTTGGCTGGCTACTCTCTCGGCTGGTTCTCAAAGATTCCACCCTCAGTTGTGAGGTTGACCAAAGAATGGGCCATATACTTGGCCTGGAGCTTGGGGTTCACCTGCTGCGTGGACTTAATCTGGGCTTTCCTCCTGGGCTTAGCCGAAAGGTTCGTAGGACTTATAACAGGCAAGCGTGTAATCTACTGAGGAGAACCGGCAATGCAAAGCCTAAGAACTGACTTCGCTATCATCATTAAACTGGAGAAGGGGGAAGAGGTCGTTTCCACCCTGAGGGAGTGGGCCGAGGCTAACCAGATGCGCTCAGGAAGTTTCTACGCGATAGGAGCTTTGAGCCGTGCTTTGCTGGGCTACTTTGACCCCCAAGCCCGCGATTACATCAAGATACCAGTTGAAAGCCAAGTGGAAGTGGTCTCCATGCTCGGAAACTTGGCCGTAGGGGAAGACAAATCCCTAATCCTTCACATCCATGCTGTCCTTTCCTCCGCCGATGGGCACACCGTTGGCGGTCACCTCTTTGAGGGAATCGTTAACCCCACCCTTGAAGTCACCTTCTTCCCCTTCCGGGAGACCCTCCTGCGCCGCCAAGACCCAGATACAGGCCTAAAGCTCCTAAGCCTATAAATCCGGTTGCAGAACTTCAGCGCTCAGGCGGCCGGCCAAATCCAAAGAGGGCTTTCCAGGCTTCCAGGGGAGAAAAAAACGGGCTTTCCTGAGGAGCAGTAGGCTCGGAAAAAGAGGGAAAGCTTGCAGGGTAAGAGGCGATAGATTCACCGGGCTGGACAAGGTGCTGCATCCGCCAGTATTCTTTCAGATACGCTTCCCGCGAGGGAGCAAGCACTTCTTCCGCCGGGGGGGTCGGTAGCTCAAACCCTAAAGCCCTGGCTTTAGCCTCTAACTCCTCCTTGAGCTCAAGTTGCCGGTCTCTCTCTTGTAAAGCAGCAGTCACGATGCCCCTTGATTCCGCTGCTTCCAAAGCCCCCACTATGACGATGTAGAAAGCCACAGCTACCCAACCGGCAAAGAGTAAGCCTATTATCCAGGCAATATTTACCCTCACCCCCCTTTGGAAAAAACTGCCCCAGAAATTCAGCATTTGCATCCCTTAAGGGTAAAAGCCTTCTTCCTTGGCCTGAGAAACCAGCACCCTCCGCGTATTCACATACCACCTGGCCTGGGTCCTAAACCTGTCCGAAGGGGAAAACATGGGGCCGGATTGCACCCCCTTCACCTCCTTGCTTACCCCAAACAAGTAGAGCGGGTAGTAGAGGAGGATGGCGGGGACTTCTTCAGCGAAAAGTTCCTGGAACTTGAAGTAAAGCTCTTGGCGAAGGGCAAGCTCAGGGGTGAGGCGAGCTTCCTCAAGCAAGGCATCGGCTTTGGGGGAAGAATAGCCCCCAAAGTTCTGTCCCCCCTTCTTCTGGCTTGAATGCCACATGGGGTAAGGGTCGGGATCGGGCCCAAGCTCCCAACGGACTATGGCAGCCTCAAAGTTGCGCGGATAGAGGAAATCCCGCACGAGGCTTGGGTAATCCAGAACTTGGGGTATAGCTTCAACCCCTACCTTCTTCCATCCCTCGGCCAGAAGGAAAGCCAGCCGCGCATCCTCAGGGGAGTCCCCGGCAAGGAGGATGAAGCTCAACTTCTTCCTGTCCCTATCGCGAACCCCATCCCCATCACTGTCCTTCCAGCCGGCCTCCTCCAGAAGCTCTGATGCGGCTTTCAGGTCATATTGGTAATGCTTGACCTTAGGGTTATAGGCCCAAGAACTGGGCCAAATCGGGCTGTGGGCTTCCAATCCGTACCCTTGAAGCACTTCCCCAACGATTGCTTTTCGGTCCACTGAGTAGCTGAGGGCCTGCCGCACTTCTTTCTCTTTGAAGAAGGGGACGTTGGGGCTATCTAAGTTCAGGAGAACGGCGGTGTATCCGGCTAAGAGGCCGGAATAGAGGGACAAGCCGCTCGTAGAAGCAGCCTCGCGGGCATACTGGTAAGGTATGCGTCCCACGCCCATAACTTCACCCCGCTTGAAAGCCTCAAAAGCGCTTTCGTAATCGGGGTAAAAGCGGAATTCCACCTCGGCTAAATAGGGCTTTGGGCCATAGAAGTCGGGGTTTGCTTCTAAGACGATGTGAGTAGCATCCATCTCCTTGAGCTTGTATGGCCCTGTGCCCACAGGCTCCAAATTGAAGCGCGATTGAGCCATGAGGGCAACCGGCACCCTTGACCACAGATGGGCCGGGATTATCCCGATTGAAGTGTAAGCGAGGAAGGGGGCGAAAGGCTCCTTCAGGGTGAAGTGGACGGTATAGGGGTCATCGCTGGAGGCCTCCACGTTTTTCCACACTTCTTGAAGGGAAGGCAAGCCTGGGAAATCGGGGGAGGCCAGGGTTTTGACGGTGAAAAGCACATCCTCGGCAGTGAAAGGCACTCCATCGTGCCAACGGACACCCTGACGCAAGTGGAAAGTGTAGAGCAAGCCATCGGGGGAGACCTCCCAGCGCTCAGCGAGGGCTGGGATTGGTTTGCCCTGTTCGTCCAAAGCCACCAACCCACTGAAGATGAGGGAACATATGTCCTGGTCCAGCTCGTTGAACTGGCTGAATAGGGGGTTGAGGAAGCGGGGGTTGCCGGCAACCCCTTCCACATACCTTCCCCCAGGGGCCGGAATGGTCACGGTGGTATAGCGTATCGCCCCGTAGGAGAGGAGAGCAACCAATAGGGCCAAAGTTAAGGCCAAGGCAAGGAGTTGCCAGCGGATAAAGCGGCCCAAGTCCTCACCCCCGCTTCCCCTATTTGAACAGGATGACGCTCAAGAGAGAGGTCAGTAAGAAGAGGACCGATAAGATTATGGCTGCTTGGAAGAGGACCTTCTCCGCTCCGCGGCGGGTTTTGTATATTCCCCCTCCCCCTCCGAAGATGGAGCTCAGGCCCCCTCCCTTGCTGCTGAGGAGTATGACCACAATCAGGGTCAAGGAAAGGATTATCTGGATGAGGTAAAAATAGGTCCGCACTTCGCCATCACCTCCTTATTTCCCCATAGTTATCATGACTGTAACCCCTTCGCCTTCAGGGGAAATGGAAACGGAAGCGGTACGGTCACCTTTGGAGAAGTTGAGCATGGCCATATTCTCCATCTCTACAGAGCCTGAGGAGGGGCTCCAGCCGTTGGCCGGCATTTTCTCTTTGTAGAACTTCACAGCCTCCTTGAACGGGGTAGCACTCTTGTAAATAATCATGCCCTCACTGGTCACCATCTCTGAGGCATCAGCCAGGATAGGAATGTCCTCGGGTAGGGCCTGGGCGCACTCTTTAGGCACTTCTATGGTAAAGGGCTTATTGAGGTCAAGCACCTCCCAAATCCACTTTAAAGTCCCTTCCCCTTTCTCCCAGAAGACATCCTTTCCGTAGGCCTCCACCACTTCCTTGAGCGCATAGCCTTCAGGTGCAACCCAGACATCACCTTTGGCTTTGGAAATTCCTCCCCATCCAAGCGCCTTTTCATCAAAGGTGTAATGTTTTGCCTTTACGCCTGCCACGGTCTCGTAGCCCACGAAAGTTCAACCGGAGACGCCGAATTCGGGCGAAATGCGCTCCAAGCTCTGAGCCTCGGAAGCAGTGCTGCTGAAGCAACTTCCCTCGGAAACAATGTAATTTTTGTCCTTTATCTGAACCAGGACAAAAGTTCCCTCCGGTTGTTCAAGGGTCACACGGCGGGCGGGAGGGTTAGCTGTGTACTCCTCAAGCCAATGGATTTCCCACTTTACTGGGTTGCCGGAAGAATCTTTGCCCTCAAAAGAGACATCCCACTTAATCCGGTAACTGGAGGACTTCTCTAAGCCAGCGGACAGCTTCTCCAGCTGGACAGCTTCCTCAGTTGGAGTGACTGCGGGAGCCGCGGTTGGTGTAGCTACAGGGGCAGCGGTTGGGGTTGGCTTAGGCGTTTCCCTGATCGGCGGGGATGGTTGAGGGGTTGGTTTTGGAGCAGGGCCAGCCTTACAGGAAGACACTACCAAGGCCAGCATCACCATGCCCAGTAGGAACAGTTTTGCTTTAAACATCAAAGGCCTCCTTTAAAAGTTTGGGAAGATTATAAACCACAAGGGGGAAAAAGCCAAATAAGCATTCATGCCGACTGGAGTCATCCTCTTGGACAAAAGTTGGCTCACGCTGACCTTCATTAAGCTGGGGTAGGGGCAATTCCCCTCCCAGGGGGCGTGGGAGATGTGTCCCCAAGAAACCTTTAAAAGGGGGTTGACAACTGCTGGCGATTCTATTATCATTTATTTCAGCCGTGAAACTCTCGGATTGGGCTCGTTTACCGCCTGGCGATGGTTTTGGGCAGGCAAGCTCCCCGTCCCTGCCCGCCAATTGCCTACCGGGACAATTTTGGTATCAAGTGTCCTCCGCCGACCAGCGAGAGGATCTGGAACGGCAGGTTCAACGCCTTCAGGCCTTTGCCCAGGAACAAGGCTGGACAGAGAAAACGGAGGAAGCTGCTGCGGGTTTTGCAGGACCCCACGGTGATTAGGATTGTGGTGGAGCACCGCGACCGGCTGGCCCGGTTCGGATTTGACTTGCTGGAAGCGGCCATGGCGGCTTCAGGGCGGCATGTTGTTGTCGTAGAGGAGGGGGAAGTGACGGACGACCTGGTGCAAGACGTCTTGGAAATCTTAACCTCGGCCTGCGGGCGGCTGTATGGGCGTCGGTCGGCCAAGAGGCGAGCCCAGCAAGCCCTGGAGGCAATGGGATGCAAGTAAGGCAAGCTTTTCGCTTTGAGCTGGACCCAAACCAAAAAACCCGCATGGCCTTAGCCAAGCACATCGGGGCCGCACGCTTCGCCTATAACTGGGGCCTGGCCCGCTTGAAGGAGGCTTTGGAGCAAGGCCGTCCTCTCCCTTCCGCTATCCAGCTCCACAAGGAGTGGAACCGCTGGAAAAGGGAAAACGCCCCTTGGTGGGTAGAAGTCTCCAAATGCGCCCCCCAAGAAGCTTTCCGAGACTTGGAACGGGCCGTCCGCAATTGGCGAGAAGGCAGGGCAAACTTCCCCCGCTTCAAGCGAAAGAAGAGCCTGGACGATAACAAGGCCCGTCTGACCGGCTCCATCCAAGTCACTCCTCGCCATGTTAAGCTTCCCCGCATCG
>JAPWUT010000112.1 GCA_028275425.1 Anaerolineae bacterium
GCCCCACTCGTGGCGGGGTTGCTAATGCGGACAACTCGCCCCTAATTTTGGTTTTGTGGGGGGACACCCCCCACGCCCCCCGCCATGGGGGCTGCGCCCCCCTGGACCCCCCGTTTGGCCCACCCTCGTGGGCTTTGGGTTTGCCAGCGTTTGGGGTCCCACTCGTGGCGGGGTTGCTAATGCGGACAACTCGCCCCTAATTTTGGTTTTGTGGGGGGACACCCCCCACAACCCCCCGCCATAGGAGTTTGCGCCCCCCTGGCCCCCCCGTTTGCCCACCCTCGTGGGCTTTGGGTTCGCCAGCGTTTGGGGTCCCACTCGTGGCGGGGTTGGTTCCTCTCCCGGCCGAATTTTCCCGTTAGGTCGCAGGGGCTTACGGGGTCTGCGTACCCTTTTGACTTTTGCCCGGCTTGATGCTAAACTAACTTTGAATTAATTTTGAGGGGGCACTTGATATGCCAGCTATGGAGCATATCCGCCACTTGGCAGGAGATATAGGACCGAGGGGTTCTACTACCCCGAAAGAGGCTGAGGCCGCACAGTATGCTTTTGAGGTCTTGAGTAAAGCGGGCCTCAGCCCCTTCATTGAGCCATTTACAAGTGCAAAGTCCGCTTGGCAGCCCTATGCCCTCTTCTCCGCCTTAGGCCTTATAGGCGAGCTCTTGTTCCTCTTCGCCGGGAGGCAAGGGGCTATTATCGCTTTCGCCCTAATGGTTATAGGCCTCGTTTCCGTCCTCTTGGAACTTTCCTTCAGGCCTAACTTAATCCGCCTACTTTTGCCCAAAGGCCGAAGTCAAAACGTGGTGGCCAGAATAGCTCCTAAGGGCGAAGTCCGGGAGAAGGTTGTGCTCATGGGCCACCTTGATACCCACCGTACCCCATTGGTCTTCTCCTCAACCGGTTGGCTCATGGTCTTCAGCAGCCTTGTCCCCCTCGGACTACTTTCGGCTTTGGTTCTGATTGCCCTTTTCTTAACAGGGGCCTTTTCCCCAGCCCCTGCCTTGAAATTTGCTTCCCTCCCCTTCGCTTTGGTAATCCTGGGCATATTCCTCATAACCATCCAGGCCGACTTTACCCCTTATACAGCCGGTGCTAACGATAACGCCAGCGGAGCCGGGATAGTGCTGAGCATCGCTGAGAGGCTGGCTCGCTCACCGCTGGAAAACACAGAGGTTTGGGCCGTCCTTTCAGGGTGCGAGGAAGTGGGCTGTTACGGGGCAGAAGCTTTCGCCCAAGCCCACAAGAAGGAGCTGGGGAAAGCCATATGGCTTGTCCTGGATAGCGTTGGCGGCAAAGATACCGGACCTGTTTACATAACCAAAGAAACATTCCTCCTCACTTCCCACAGCGATAGAGAGCTTTTGGCTTTGGCGGACAAAATCGCTTCATCCCACCCTGAATTTGGGGCCTACTCCAAGGCCTTCCGAGGCGCTTATACCGAAGGAGCCATCGGAGTGAAGCATGGCTTCAGGGTCCTAACAATGGTCGGCCTGAGGAAAGACGGACTCCTTCCCGGCTGGCATCGCCCAACCGATACTTTGGAAAACCTTGACCCGGAAGTAGTGGAGAAAACGGAAGGCTTTATCTGGGAACTGCTCAAGGAGATAGATGTTCGCGCTTCTGGTGCCGCGCGACCCTGACGAAGGTGCAGTCCTGGCCTTGGCCCTCCAGAGAGCCGGCTTCATGGTCACCCAGGCCAGGGATTTGGGGAAGGCTCTTCAGTCCTGGCTTGAGAGGCCCGCCGACCTCATCCTTTTGGCTCCGCCTGAGGGCGACCCCTTGCCCTATGTCCGGCAAATCCGAGCCGAGACTGAGGTTCCACTTGCCCTGGTCGTTGACCCCTTGAGCGAAAGCCTTTACTGTGCCCTATTGGAGGCCGGGGCCGATTTGGTCATCACCAGGCCTTTCAGCATCCCTATCCTAATAGCCCAGGTCAAAGCCCTCGTGCGGCGAGCTTCTGGAGCTCCCCTCCAAAAGGTCCCCCTTTGGAGTGTGGCCGGCCTTACCCTTGACCCCGTAAGCAGGACTGTAGAGATTGAGGGGAAGAATTTGGTCCGCCTAACCCACCTGGAATTCCGCCTCCTCCATACCCTCATGCTCCACAAGGGCCAGGTCCTACCGGTTGAGACCATAGTGGAGAGGGTCTGGGGCTACGCCGGGAAAGGGGACAAAGAGCTGGTAAGGGGGCTAATAAGCCGGCTCAGGGCCAAGATAGAGCCCGACCCCCATCATCCCCGCTACATCCACACCATCCCAGGCTTAGGCTACTCCTTTAACCCCCCGGAGTGAGGTATGCGAAAATTCGTATGTCTGCCCCCCATTTTCCACGGCTTTATCACAACTTTTCAACGCCCATTTTCACGCCCCGGTGCTATTATATGCACCTGAAAATTTACAAACGGGAGGTAGAGATGCCTACTGCTTTCTGTCCAAACTGCGATGAAGAGATTACATTGCAGGCCCCTCGCCTGGGGCAAGTGGTCATCTGCCCAAGCTGCGGTACTGAGCTTGAGGTGGTGAGCGTAAAGCCCCTGGAACTGGACTTCCTCTTTGAAGAAGAGGAAGAGTGGGAAGAGGAATGGGGCGAAGAAGAAGAGGAGGAGGAAGAGTGGTAAAACTTAAAGCTAAGGAGGGAGGAGAAAATGGGAAGGGAAATTGAGGAGCCCCCAGGACGTAGGAGGCCCCCTCACCCCTGGGAGGAGGTGCCTCTTGAGCAGTGGAACGATTGGCGGTGGCAGCTAACCCATCGCCTAAACTCCAAGGAAGAGCTTTCCAAGGTCATTAACCTTACCCCCGAAGAGGAAGAAGCCCTCTCAGTTCCTTCCCGCTTCCGGGTTGATATAACCCCATACTTTGCAAGCCTAATGGACCCGGATGACCCCAATTGCCCGATAAGGCGGCAGGTTGTCCCAACCGTAAAGGAGTTTTTCATCTCCCCTGAAGAGGTGGAAGACTCCTTGGCCGAAGATGCTCATTCCCCTGTCCCTGGCCTTGTCCACCGCTACCCCGATAGGGTCCTGATGCTTGTCACTACCCAATGTGCCAGCTACTGCCGCTACTGCACTCGGAGCCGGATTGTCGGCAACCCGAGGGCCCAGTTCTCCATTGCCGATTACGAACGCCAGCTGGCCTACATCGCCTCTAACCCTCAAGTGCGGGATGTCCTCATCTCCGGGGGAGACCCCCTAACCCTGCCCCAGCATATCCTGGAGATGATTCTCAAGAAGCTGCGGGAAATCCCCCACGTGGAAGTAATCCGAATCGGGACAAGGGTTCCGGTCTTCCTCCCGCAACGCATCAACGAGGAACTGGTGGGGATGCTCCGCCGCTACCATCCCCTTTGGATGAACATCCACTTCAATCATCCCAAAGAGATAACCCCTGAGGTGGAGAGGGCCCTTTCCCTCTTGGCCGATGCCGGAATCCCCTTGGGAAGCCAATCGGTCCTCCTGGCCGGGATAAACGATTGCCCGAACGTAATCCTGGCCCTCGTCCGCAAGCTCGTAAAGAACCGGGTCCGCCCATATTACCTCTACCAGTGCGACCTTGTCCCTGGGACCTCCCACTTCCGCACTCCGGTGGCCAAAGGGATTGAAATCATGGAGGCCTTGAGGGGTCATACTTCCGGGTTCGCCATCCCCTCCTACGTCATTGACATGCCCGGCGGAGGGGGCAAGGTCCCCATATCCCCAAACTACCTCCTGAGCATGTCCGAAAGCAAAGTAGTCCTGCGCAACTACGAGGGGTTCATCGGGGCCTACACCCAGCCTTCCTCCTACAAGCCCCATGACCCTCAGACCTGCCCCTATTGCCAGAGCGCAAGGGAAAGTGGGCAGGAGGGGATTGCCGGGATTTTGGCCGGTAAGGTGAACTCCCTTGCCCCTCAAGGGTGGGAAGAAGTGCATCGGCGGCGGTTGGAAGTCATAGTTCAACCCCGGGAAGCGGAGGTTAAAGGATGAGGAGGCTGAGGGTTGCCCTTTTATTCAACCTCAAGCGCAACGTCCCCCTCCCGCCGGACGCCCCTCCCGATGCCTTAGCCGAATACGATACCGAAGAGACAGTAGAGGCTTTGGTCAAAGCCTTGGAAGCCGGAGGGCATGAGGTCATCCCACTGGAAGGGGATGTAAGCTTGCTGGATACAATCCGGCAGGCCAAGCCTGACATTTGCTTCAACATCTGCGAAGGGCATCGTGGGGACGCCCGCGAATCCCAAGTTCCGGCCCTCTTAGAGATGCTCGGCATACCTTACACCGGCTCCAAAATCCTGGCCCATGCCCTCTCATTGGACAAGGCCATGGCCAAGAGGGTTTGGAGGGATTGTGGCCTCCCCACTGCCCCCTTCCAGGTCTTCGTGCGAGGGGATGAGCCTCTTGACCCATCTTTGCGCTTCCCCCTCTTCGCCAAGCCATCGCGGGAAGGCTCCGGGATGGGGATAAGCTCCCGGTCCATCCTGCACAATGAACAAGAGCTTAGGGAACAAGTCCGTTGGCTCATAAAGACCTACCGCCAGCCGGCCTTGGTGGAGGAGTTCCTGCCTGGGAGGGAGTTCACCGTTGGCCTTCTGGGCAACACCTTGCCTCCCGGAGCCAAGCCCCCTTCGGATTTCTACGACGAGCGGGGCTTCCACGTCTTCCCGCCCATGGAAGTAGATTTGAGCCCGGTGAGCGAAGCTGGAGGCCTCTACACAAGCCAAGTCAAGACCGAAAACCCCCTCGGCCCCCGTTACCTTTGCCCAGCCCCGATTGAGCCGGAGCTGGAGAGGGAGCTTAAGAGGCTGGCGGTGGCCGCTTTTGAAGCCATAGGAGCCCTTGACGTGGCCAGGGTTGACATACGCCTTGGCTCCGATGGGAGGCCTTACCTCATGGAGATAAACACCCTTCCAGGCCTCAACCCCCACTACAGCGATATAGTCCTTGTGGCCAGGGCTGAAGGAGTATCCTATGAGCGCCTGGTGAACGAAATTTTGAACCTGGCTTTGAGGAGATACGGGCTGGCATGAGGAGGAGAAATGGGGGCCGGCAAAGTCCTTGTCCTTTACAATTACAGCCAGCACCTGGTTAAAGGCGAGCCCAAGGACATTTTGGCCGAACATGGGGTAATAGCCTGTGCTCACGCTGTGGCTGCGGCCCTCAGGGAGGCCGGATACACGGTAGAAGTGGTAGCTTTCAGCACGGACATAGAGGCAACCCTTGCCCCTTACCCTCCTAAGGAATGGATTGTCTTCAACCTTGGGGAAGGGCTTGAGGGCAGGCTATTTGAAGAAGCTCGGATAGCTTGGGCATTGGAAGCAATGGGCTACCGCTTCACCGGCTCCCCAGGGGAGGCAATTGCCCTATCCACCAACAAAGCTAAGGCCAAAGAAGCCTTAGCCCGAGCGGGGGTCCCAACCCCTCCCTGGAAGCTCCTGAGGGACCCGGCGGAGGTGGACGGCTGGCGGCCCGATGGCCCGCTCATCGTTAAGCCTGTCTCGGAAGATGCGAGCATAGGGATAGGGGCAAGCTCAGTGGTTACGGACCCCCAGCAGCTCAGGGAGAGGGTTGCCTACATCCTCAACCGTTACCGCCAAGCTGCCCTGGCCGAAAAATTCATCTCCGGCCGGGAATTTAACATCTCCCTCTGGGGGAACGAACCGGAGATACTTCCCCTGGCCGAAGTAGATTTCAGCGCCTTTGCCAACCCCTTGGAGAGAATCGTCTCCTTCGCCGCCAAATGGGAACCGGATTCGTTTGAATACAAGAACACCCCTGTAATCTGTCCTGCCGTTGTAGACCCTGAGCTCAAGGGCAAGATAGAAGAAGTAGCCAAGAAAGCCTGGCATGCCATTGGCTGCCGTGGGTATGCCAGGGTTGACATGAGGGTTGACACCGAAGGGAACCCTTACGTTGTAGAAGTAAACTGCAATCCGGACCTATCCCCCGATGCCGGATTTTACAGGGCAGCCAGAGCTGCCGGCTACACCTACACCGAAATGGTAGTGCGCATCTTGCGCCTGGC
>JAPWUT010000098.1 GCA_028275425.1 Anaerolineae bacterium
TCTGGGTCCACCTGGCTGTGGTGGTGTTCCACAGCTATGTCCTGAGCGTTGAGTATAGCCTCTTGCGCCTTTTCCGTGAATTTATCCAACCGCATGCTCCTACCTCCTACCGAAAGTTTTGGCTAAAGGGGCATCCCGCGCTGGGGATTCGCCCCAGCTTTTGTAATAATAGCGGCAAATTAGAGGGGCAATAGAGGAATGTTAGAAAGCCGTTAGAATACTACTTTGCCGGTTGCCACCAGCAAGAGGCAGCCTAAGATTAGGACGTTGAGGAAAAGGAGGAAAGATAAGACCAAAAGTTTGCCTGGGCTAATTTTGCTAAGGAAATCCATTGCAAACCTCCGCGCCAGTTTGAAACTTTGTGAAAACCTTCCAGGGGGCTTCGCCCCCTGGGCCCCCATTTGCCCACCCTCGCTGGCTTATGGCTCGCCAGCGTTTTGGGCCCCACCCGTGGCGGGGTTGCAAGGGTTAGCCGTTTGCCCCCTCTTTTTTTATTTTGGGGGCACATCCCCCAAACCCCCTGGGAGGGGGCTGCGCCCCCTCCACCCCCCTTCCCCACCCTCGTTGGCTGAGGATTCGCCAGCGTTATGGGTCCCACCCGTGGGCGGGTTGCAGGGGTTGGTAACTCGCCCCTTTTTAAGTCTTCGTGGGGGGACACCCCCCACAGCCCCCCGCCAGGGGGCTCCGCTCCCTCTACCCCCGGCTTAAGGTTTCGCCTTCCTGACCCCCCATTTGTTACGCCAGTTTTTACCTAATCTTAAAGCTCATCCCTCCGGTTCGGCCAAATACGTGGGGGAAGTACATTTCGTAGGCTACAGCCGGAAGGACTTTGAATTCGCCAGGAAGCCCAGCCTTTATGAGGTAGGAGTATTCGTAAGTGCCGGGAGAAAGGTAGGTAGCGAAGAGCACGAGTTTCTCATCACGCTTGTCAGCATGGGTGGGATACCACCACCACACCGGCTCAGATTTCCTCTTAAGCTCACCACCCTGCTCGTAAGTAACCGAGACGGTCTTGAGGCTCGTATCCACTATCTCCGCTCCGGCAGGTATCGGGTCTTCCACCACTAAGTAGAGCAAGTAGCGGGGAGCGATTATCGTCAGGGTGACTTTGATTAATTGGCCTACTTCGGCTTTATCTATTGATGGACAAACTTCCTTCTTGCACGTCGGGTCAGTGTAGCGACGCTGAATTATAATCCCACGCTGCAGTTCTTCTATTTTCTCCACCGGAACAAAGTAGCGGAGGTAGGCCGTATAGTACAGGCGGCCGGTGCCCTTTTCTTGCCCCTCCGGAGCCTTCCTTGCGATGGCCAAGCGGTTTAGCCCATCGGCCTTGAGCTTGGCTGCGGGCACTTCGGCCTCAATTGTCTTCATCACCATCTCAGGCGTGATGGCCCCCGAGGCTATTTCTTGCTCGTTCAGTAACAGGAGGTAACGATAAGAAGCCTTGAGCTCTCCCGTCGCTTTCATGTAATCGGTAAGGCCCATGATGGCCCAAGCGGTCTCGTAAGTGGATGACCAGCGGTCCTCTTTCCTGGCCGCCATCAGCCAGCGCACTACGTTGGGCAGGAGGGGATGGGATGGCTTTATCCGGGCAAAGGCCGAAAGGATTATGGAGGTGGAGCGAGTATCGGTGTTCATCGCCCAATAGTCCGGAGCCTCTTCCCAGTGGGCACCGGTGGCGTCTAAAACGGCTCCCCCGAGGATTTCATCTAACAAAGTGTCAATCGGCAGGGTTTCGGAAGGGGCCAGGATTTGGAGGGCCATGGCCAGGAAGGCTTTGCCGTAATGACTAAGGCCTGAGTTTTTCCTCTCTCGGTACAAAGCCATGCACCGGTTTACATCGCCCTCGCCGTAGCGGGCTAAGACGTAAAGGGCAAAGGCTTGGACGTTGGCCTTGTTGCTCTCCGGCCCCTCAACAAGGGAGAGGTTTTCTTTTATGAAGAGGGCAGCTCTCTTCATCACCTTTTGGTCCACAGCGAAGCCGGCATCCCTGGCCTCCACGAGGCCAAGGAGGACGTAAGAGGTGAGGTTTAGGCTGCTTTTATCCGCCCCCCACCACCCCCAGCCACCGTCGTATTTCTGGCGAGCGTAAATCTTCTGAAGCCCTACCCCTACCATCTGGGCGACTTTGGCCTTAAGGTCTTCATCCTCAATGCCCAATTCTCGGAGAGCCCTATAGGTGAAGACATTGGGGAGGAACTTGGAGACGATTTGCTCTATGCACTCGTATGGGTAATGCTCAAGGTAAGTGAGGCCACCTTGCATGGCCGCAGCTAAGGAGGGCTCAAGCTTGACTACAAGCTTGCTCAGGGCAGGGTCCATGACCTTAGGCAAGCGGATGAGTTCAACCCTTTCCCCGTCTTCCTCCAGGACCCCAGCAGTAGAGACCACCTCCGGAGTAGAGTAATGATGAACGGGGATGGTGGTTTCTACGGCATCCGAGAACTGACCTCCGGAAGCTCGCATGGTTACCACTGCCTTTTCCACGCCAGGGACTTTCACCTTCCACCGGACCGGGGCTTTATCGTAAGCCGGGATGGATAGGGCTAAGGAGGAATCGCCCTGGATTTCCAGCCCGCTGGCTTCCAGGGAAATTTTCACCTCCAAAGGCTGAGAGGTGTTATTGTGGACCACAGCTCCGATTTCGGCCTCATCCCCTACGGTGAAGAAGCGGGGCAGAGTTGGCCTTATGAGTAGGTCCTTGGAAACTACGAGGTCTTTCTGGCCTTCGCCCATGAACTCGCTTGTGGACACGCCCTTGGCATCCATCCGCCAAGTAGTGAGGTTATCGGGTAGCTTGACGGCAACGCGGGCATAGCCTTGGGCATCGGTTTCAAGGGAAGCGACCCAGTAAGCGGTGTCCAAGAATTCCCGGCGTATAGGGGCAAGCTCGCCAAGGCCTCCGCCACCTCCCTTACCTTTAGCTAAGACGAAGCGCTCGGCCGAAACGGCAAGGCTGGCACTGGTGTTAACGCTTACGGGCCTTTCCTGCCAGAAGGTTTGAACCAAAGAGGGAGGCCTCTCGGCCAAAGCCAAGAGAGCCTTATCCACAAGCGCCAGGGAAAGCTCGGTCTTAACCCCTTTGCCCTGCGCATCGGTTACCTTAACCTCAAAGTTTACCGTCTCCCCAGGGCCAGCTTTCTCTCGGTCAGGGGTTATCTGGACTTGGAGGAGCTTGCTTTCGGGCGAGACCGGAAGCTTAATGTAGCCAGTTCGGTATGGCTCAATGGTCTCGTCCCCCGCCTCTCCCCTCAGAAGTATCACCGAAACGTAAACGTTGGGGATGTGCCTTTCGGTCAAAGGAACATCAACCGTGAAGCCGCCAGGGGTCACAGTGAGGACCCTGTGCTCCATTATCCGGCCCCGTTCCACGGTTAGGAGGGCTTTCACCGGCTTGGGATAAGGTGAAGGGATGAGGATTCGGGCAGTATCGCCGGGGCGATACTCCTTCTTATCGGGGATGAGGTCAACCTTGAGCTCCTTCGCCCGAGGCCAGCTTACGTATTCATGCGAGCTTACCCAAAGGTAAGTAGCGGAGCGGATTTCGTTCCCCAGGCGGTCTCGGGCCAGGGCGGAGACCTTGTAAGTGCCCCCCTCATCCGGCGTGAACTCCACAACCCCCCGGCCCTTTTCGTCCAGCTTCACGGTAGTGGTCAGAATTGGGGTATCTTCAACCTTGGTGACCCATCGGAAAGTTCCGTCCTCTTGCTCCTCCTGAACGCTGTACCACCGATGCTTTGAGACCACTACTGTAACCGCTGGAGGGAAGCCATCCCTCCCCGGAGTTTTCACCACGGCCAAGTCAACCTGCTGCTTTTCCCCGACCTTTCCAACCCATGACCTTGGCGCCAGGCCGATGTAGAATTCGCCTTTGTGGACGATGGCAAAAGCCTGAGAAGCCACCTCCCTCCCGTCCACATCCACCACCCTTACGTCAATGGTGAAGTACTGGGAAAGCTTCTTGGTGGAGATATCGGCAGGGATGGTGAAAGAAAACACCCCTTGAGAATCCGTCTTCCCCTCGCCTGAAGCTATGCTTTCCCCATATGGGCCTTTCCACTCTTCACCCCACTCATAGTCGGTGAAGTCATAGTATGGGTAATCGGGGTGGTGGAAGAAGTAGTCCCGGCTCATCACTGACCAATAGACTTTGGCCTCCTTGACCGGCTGGCCGAAGTAGTAAATGGCCGATGCGGTTACGGTTATGTTCTCGCCTTGGATGTAGCTATCTTTATCGGTCTTGAGGGAGACTTCAAATTCGGGCTTGCGGTACTCGGCTACTTGGAAGAAGCCCTCGGTCCGCTCCTCACCAATGACCACCTCAATCCGATAGTAGCCTAAGGAAGCCTCATCCCCCAAGGCCAAGTCGCCACTTATGGTTCCATAGGGGCCGATGGCCTTCTCCTCTTTGCTTATTAACTTGCCTTCAGCATCGTAAATGTTCACCAGGACCTTTTCCCCAAGTGGTGGGAGCTGGTAAGAAGCATCGTTATCCAGCCTGAATACACCCTTGTAGTGGACTACTTGGCCTGGCCTGTAAATGGGGCGGTCGGTGTAAACGAAGCCGAGGTATTGCCTTGGCTCCATAAGGATATTGAGGCCAAAATCCCACGGGGTTAAGCCGGCATTCCAAGCACTGGAGACTACCCCGAAAACTCCTTCCCCATAGGCAAAAGCCACGAACTGGCCCCATGGGTCAAACCCTTCCTTGCTAAACTCCAGGAGAGCGATTCCCTCTTTGTCACTAACCCCTTCGGCCAAGATTCTTTCCGGGGTCCTGAGCTTTACCTTGACCCCAGGCAATGGTTCGGCGGTTCTAAAATCCGTGGCCCAAATCAAAGCCCCGGTAGGATAATACTTGAGGACAAGTCCGGCGTTGACCACGGCGAAATATTGCCTGGCTTCGTAACCGAACTTGCTCAACTCTGGCGCCGTAACCTTCAGGAAGTAAAGGCCGGGGGTGAGAGGAGAGCCGCCTTCCGTCCTCAACGGGACGGTTAAAACTTCGGTTTTGTTGAGCGGAGGCGAAACCTCTTGAGACCAGGAATTTATCAGGGAGGAACGCTTGGGTAAGAGGGAACGGTTGGTAAATTCCTCCTCGCTCAAGCGGTAGAGGGAGAAATCCAGACGGGAAACGTTTACGTAGAAGACTCTGGCGAAAAGCTCTTCCGCTTTGCGGGCATCGTAAAGGATGTCTTGCATTGTGCTAAAGTAGATGGACGGGTCAAGGGCACGGGTGGTGAAAGTAAAAACGTAATCCTCACCGATGACATTGCCGTAGGGGTCGGCTATGCCTTTCTTCACGGTAACGGTGTAGAGGGTTGAAGGCTCAAGTTGAGCGCCTATGTAGAAAGACTTGTCAAATTCGTTCCACCAAGTATAGACGTTGGTGAGGGTGGGGGTTACGATGAACTTATCGGCTAAGGTTTTGGGGTCTATGGGCGCATTGAAGTAAATGTTGATTCCCCATAGGTCAGCATCTTTCTGCCCGGCAAAGGGGCTGGTGGAAGAAATGGCCGGGTATGGAACAGTTTGGAAAGACCATTGGACCGGGGATACGAGGCTGCCCCCCGAAGCCGAGCTGGCTTCTTTTTCTATCCGGACCTGGTATTTGGTCCCGACCTTGAGCTTCTGGGCAGGGATGAAGACCATGGTGTAATCGTCTTCCCAGCGGAAAGAGCCGGGGACCTTTTGCCTCTTCTCCGCTTCCTCCAACGAAAAGTTCTCCTCTACCGATGAGCGCAAAGCCGGGGCATTGAAGGTCACAGTTATCGGCGAGGTCAATGAGACACCGAAGCCCTTCGGGCCAAAACCTTTGGCGTAGAAGGGTTCGGTTGTAAAGCTCCAGGTGTAATCCTTTTCCAAAGCATTGCCGGAAGTATCCTTTAAGCCTGCCTTCACCGTGACGGTATACGTGGTTGCGGGGGCAAAGGCGGGGTCGGGCTTGAAGATGAAGACGGAGGTATTAAGCCAGTAGCCTTTGCCTTTCAACGGAGGCTCAATTTCCAGAGGCTGAGGCAAATCTTTCTGCTCCTCAATAGCACTCAAGGGGACTATTGGCCGGTTGAAGACGACGGAAATAGAGCGCTCAACTCCTACGTCTGTAGAGCCGGGGGCAGGCTGAACAGCTGCAACTTCAAGGTAGCCGACGGAAGCGAAGGAGAATTCCAAAGGCCGGGATAGAGGCAATCCGGCCGAGCTTTTGGCTTCAACCCCGAGCTTTACCCTGTAGAGAGTATCCCTGGCCCAACCACCTTCGGGGCGGAACACCAATGTGTTTTTGCTCCAACTTACATTGCCCTTAACCTGAGGGATTATGGTCAAAGCCTTCTCCACCGACTCCTTATCCATCGGCTGGCTGAAAGTAATGGTGACTGGGGTATCCACTTTAACCTCTTCGCCCTCAGCTGGGGAGAAGGAGAGGACTGTCGGCGGTTCCGTTGGGGCTTTTGGGGCGCAAGCCCCGTTCAAAGCGAGGGCAAACAGAGCTATCAGGGAAAAAAGCCTCAAAAGTTTAGGCATTGCAGAGCCTCCGTTTTTGGGTCTCTATAAAAAAAATAGACGCCATTTCTTTGCCTGTAGTTC
>JAPWUT010000100.1 GCA_028275425.1 Anaerolineae bacterium
AGGATGCCATGGTGGATGATTTTCTCCGAGTTCCCCAGACTCATCATAACTTCTAAGCTCAGGGCAACCCCATCCGCTCCCTCTAAATCGGCCTTGTTCACCACGAAGATATCGGCTATTTCCAGGATTCCGGCTTTTATGACCTGGATGTCATCACCAAGCCCAGGCACTTCCACCACAATGGTTGTATGAGCGGTGCTGGCGATATCCACCTCCGCTTGGCCAGCCCCTACTGTTTCCACTAAGATTTTATCGTAGCCGGCCGCATCCAAAATTTTCACGGCATCGGCAGTAGCCCTGGCCAAACCTCCCAGACTTCCTCTTGTAGCCATGCTGCGGATGAAAACGCCGGGGTCATTGTAGAGGTCCCTCATGCGGATGCGGTCACCTAAGATTGCTCCGCCGGTGAAGGGGCTTGTTGGGTCCACAGCCACAATGCCAACTTTTAAACCCCGGAGGCGGAACTCTTTGGCCAGCTCGTTCACCAAGGTGCTTTTCCCTGTCCCCGGGGCCCCAGTAACCCCTATGACATGGGCTTTCCCAGTATAAGGGTAAAGGGCTTTAAGCGCTTCCCGGGCTAAAGTCCCGTTATTTTCGGCTATGCTTATGAGGCGGGCTATAGCTCTCTTATCCCCCAGGATAGCAGCCCGTACCAGCTCATCAAGCATTCTTGCGGCTTCTCCTTATCTCGGCTACTTTGTTCCGGATGTATTCCACAATGGTCTGGGTTGAGGTGCCGGGCCCAAAGACCTCAGCTATGCCCGCCTCCTTGAGCTTAGGCACATCTTCATCTGGTATTATCCCTCCAGCCACTACCAAGACATGGTCAAGGCCTTTTTCGCGAAGGAGTTGGACGGTTTTAGGCAGAAGGGCCATGTGGGCTCCGGAGAGGATTGAGAGGCCAACCACATCCACATCTTCCTGAAGAGCAGCCTCGGCTATCATTTCCGGCGTCTGACGCAAGCCGGTGTAAATAACCTCCATCCCTGCATCTCTCAAAGCCCTGGCCACTACTTTAGCCCCCCTATCGTGCCCATCAAGCCCTGGCTTGGCTATGAGGACCCGGATTTTCTCCTCCGCCATTTCTGCCCTCCTTTATATTATGATTGGCTCGCGGTACTCTCCAAACACTTCCCTTAGGACCTTCATCATCTCTCCCAAGGTAGCGTAAGCTCGCACGCAATCAAGGATGTAGGGCATGAGGTTTTCCCTTTCATCCTGAGCAGCATTGCGGAGGCGTTCCAGGCACTGGCGGACCCTTTCATTGTCTCTCTCCCGGCGGACTCTGGCCAGTCTCTCCCGGTGGCGCCTTTCCCCTTCGGGGTCTATCTTGTGGATTGGGATGGTAATCGGCTCGTCGGAAACATATTCGTTTACCCCCACAATTATGCGCTTCTTCTCATCAATTTCCTTCTGGTAGCGGTAAGCAGCATCGGCGATTTCCTTCTGAGGGAAGCCCTTCTCTATAGCTGCAATCATCCCGCCCATAGCATCAATCTTGCGGAAATACTCGTAGGCGGCCTCTTCCATCTTCCGGGTCAAGTATTCCACGTAGTAGCTTCCGCCAAGGGGGTCAATGGTGTTCACTACTCCGGTTTCATGGGCGATGATTTGCTGAGTGCGCAGGGCTATGCGCACGGCCAGTTCGGAGGGCAAAGCAAGTGCTTCGTCCATGGAGTTAGTGTGGAGGGACTGAGTACCACCAAGGACTGCGGCCAGAGCCTGAATAGCTACCCTAACGATGTTGTTCTCCGGCTGCTGGGCGGTTAACGTACACCCAGCGGTTTGGGTGTGGAAACGCAACCACCAGGAGCGCGGGTCTTTAGCCCCGAAACGGTTGCGCATCTCCCTCGCCCAAATTCTCCTGGCTGCTCTGAACTTAGCGATTTCCTCAAAGAAATCGTTATGAGCATTGAAGAAAAAGCTCAAGCGAGGTGCGAACTCATCCACATCCAGTCCTCTTTCAATCCCGGCCTTGACGTATTCAAAGCCATCGTAAAGGGTGAAGGCCAGCTCTTGAACTGCCGTGGCCCCGGCTTCCCGAATGTGGTAGCCGCTTATGGAGATGGTATTCCACTTAGGGACGTATTTAGCTCCGAACTCAAAAGTGTCCACTATCAGGCGCATGGAGGGCTTGGGAGGGAAAACGAACTCCTTCTGAGCAATGTATTCTTTGAGGATATCGTTCTGTATAGTGCCGCCAATTTTGGTCCATGGTATCCCTCGCTTCTCGGCCACAACAAGGTACATTGCCCACAGTATAGCGGCCGGAGCGTTTATGGTCATAGAAGTTGTGACTTTGTCCAAAGGTATGCCATCAAAAAGAATCTCCATATCGGCCAAGGAGGAAACCGCCACCCCGCACTTGCCGAACTCCCCTTCAGCCATGGGGTCATCGGTATCGTAGCCGTATAGGGTTGGGGTATCAAAGGCCACCGAAAGGCCTGTTTCGCCATGCTTGAGGAGGTATTTGAAGCGCTCATTTGTCTCCTCTGCCGACCCATACCCTGAGAACATCCTCATGGTCCAGAGACGTCCGCGGTACATAGTAGCGTGTATGCCTCTGGTGAAGGGGTATTCACCGGGGAAGCCGAGTTCCTCAAGGTAATCAAAATCGGGGATGTCGGCAGGGGTGTAGAGGCGAGCGATGGGCATATCGGAGAGGTTGCGGAAAAGTTCATCTCTTTCCGGGAGCCGGGCGAGCCACTGCTGAAGCGTTGTTTCTTCCCATTGCTCTTGCCTTTCTTTTATTTTTTCCAAAGCCTCCTTGTCAAACATTCCCCCCTCCCATGGGTGATTTCTTCATAAGGGATTTTACCACACCTCAAGTTAAAAGCCAAACCCTTTGCCGATTGAAATCAGCCCCTTTGAGGCCTTTGGCCTACGCCAAAACCGCAAAGTTTTTATCAAAGCAATCCCCTGGCCTGCCAGGAGATTGCCTCGCCCTCTTTGGAGGCTCGCAAGGGGGGTAAAGCCCCCTGGCAAAGGGTGTTTAAGCGAAGAATTGCTTTGCGAGCCAGTCTCCTATGAGCCAGTAGCGGAAATCAAGGCCCTGGCTGCATTGGACCCCACCTATGACTCCGTAGACTAAAGCGCCAAGAGGTATTAGGCTAAGGAGCACAGCCACCGGCACACAGAGGCAACCTACGAGGATTGCAGATAGAGCTGCAGTCAATACCCAGGCGATAACGGCTATAGCTCCTCCCCCAACCCAGGCAAGTAGCTGAAAGACAAAAGCTTGGAGGCTTTGGAAGCCAACGTAACGCGAGCGTTCCTTGAACAAGACGTAAATGACGAGAGGAGCAAACACCCCTATAAAACCGGAAACGAGGTTGAGGAGGATGCTGAGGTGGGCAAGCATGGCCCAAGTCCTCTCCTCTTGGGGAGTCAAAGGCTGCGGTAAAGCTTTCTCTTCCATACCCTACCTCCTTTCAATCCTTGCCCCGAGGCTACGGAGCTTTTCGTCTATGTTTTCGTAGCCCCGGTCTATCTGCTCAATGTTTGATATTTCGCTTTGCCCTTGAGCGCACAGAGCCGCTATGACTAAAGCCATGCCGGCTCTTATATCCGGGCTTGAGACTTGCTCCCCATGAAGCTTGGAAGGCCCTACCACTACAGCTCGGTGCGGGTCGCAAAGTATTATCCTGGCCCCCATGGCAATGAGCTTGTCCACGAAGAAAAGCCTGCTTTCAAACATCTTCTCAAAGAATAACACCGTCCCTTTAGCCTGGGTGGCCGTAACTATGGCTATGCTCATCAGGTCCGCAGGAAAGGCCGGCCACGGCCCATCCTCCACCTTGGGGATTGCTCCGTCCATCTCGTCCCTCACCACCAACTCCTGACCGGCAGGAACTAAGATGTCTTCGCCCCTTATCTCAACCCTTGCCCCAAGCCGCTCAAAGACCATCAAGGCCATCCGCATGTTTTCGGGGACGGCTTTCTTTATGAGGATTTGCCCTCCTGTAGCGAGAGCAAGCCCGATGAAACTGCCCACCTCAATGTGGTCGGAAGGGATTTCAAACACGGTCCCGTGGAGCCTATCCACCCCCTCCACTACCAGGACATTGGAGCCTATGCCCGAAATCCTCGCCCCCATCTGATTCAGGCAACGAGCCAGGTCCTGGACGTGCGGTTCAGAGGCGGCGTTACGGATTATGGTGGTGCCTTTGGCCAGAGCGGCGGCCATGAGCACATTTTCGGTACCGGTGACGCTGGCTTCGTCTAAGAGGATATCGGTTCCATGGAGGGAAGAAGCGCTGAGGTAATACCTGGCATCAACATCTACCTGAGTCCCCAGGGCTTTGAAGGCTATGAAGTGGGTATCAAGCCTCCTGCGCCCGATGACATCGCCTCCGGGCGGGCCCAGCTTAACTTGCCCGCAGCGGGCCAGCATCGGACCGGCCAGGAGGATAGAAGCCCTTATCTGGCGGCAAAGGTCTTCCCTCAGGGCTGTTTTCTTCACATCGCGCGCCCTTAAAGTCACCTCCTTCTCTCCGGTGAAGCTTATCTCCACCCCCAAGTCCTCTAAGAGGGCCAGCATGGTCCTAACATCGCCTATCAGCGGGACGTTCCTCAGGACCAGAGGCTCATCGGTGAGGAGGGAGGCAGCGAGAAGCGGTAGGGCGGCGTTCTTGTTCCCGCTGGGGATAATTTCCCCCTCAAGAGGTATCCCACCTTCAATGATAAACTTAGCCATTGCCTTGCCCCTCCACGTAAACCTTATCGCCGCGGCGAAGGTTGAAAGTGCGGGCAGCATTGCCCTGGCGGATGGCTATCTCCAGCCGGCCTGTGCTTCCTATGTAGGCCACAGGCTCACCCTCGCCTACATCGGCAAACGTTTTCTTAAGGCCATGTATCTTGCAATCGGCAACCCTTATGACCACTCCTTCCTTAAGGTCCTGCGCTTTGAGGTTAGTTATCAAGTTACCGAAGCGGTCTATGTGAAGGATGTGGCCCACAATGGTTCCATCGGGGAGTTTGAAAGGGCAAGGCCAGTCCAAAAGGATTGGGTCCTCAATAGCTACCCCCATTTCTTCCAGAGGGACCCCCAAGGAAAGGTGTGCAGCCACTGGGGCAAAGATGTCACGCCCATGGAAAGTAGGGCTAACCTCCGGAAGCCAGTAGTGAGGGTTGGTGATGGAAAAGATTTCCCGGACCTCCTCGCTCTTAAGGATGGGGGTCAAAAGGCCGTTATCGGGGGCTAAGAAGGTGGCATGAGGAGTCTTTACGGCTATGATTCTCCGCCTTGAGCCCACCCCTGGGTCAACCACTGCTACGTGGATTGAGCCCTTAGGGAAATAAGGCCACGATGCCTCAAGGATGAAGGCTGCCGTAAGCACATCCTGCGGGGGAACTTCATGGGTTATGTCCACTATGGTGGCCTTGGGGTTTATGGATAGAATCACCCCCTTCATAGCTCCTACGAAATAATCCTCAAGGCCGAAGTCCGTGAGCAAGGTTATCACCACCGCCTAAGCCTCCGGCTTTGCAGCTGGGAAGTAGAGGGAAAAACTTGTCCCTTCTCCCAGCTTGCTCTCAACTTCTATCCAACCCCTGTTCTGCTTCACGATGCTATAAACCACGCTCAGCCCCAGGCCAGTCCCGCCCTTTGGCTCTTTAGTGGTGAAGAAAGGCTCAAAGATGCGCTCCTTCACTTCAGGGCTCATCCCAACCCCTGTGTCCTTCACGACGAGGCGAACGAATTCCCCAGGGTAAGCTTCAGGGTGAGCCAAAGCCTCCTCCGTAATCCGGACATTTTCCGTCTTTATCCAAAGCTTGCCCCCTTCGGGCATCGCATCCCTGGCGTTCATCACAAGGTTCATGAGTATTTGCTCAAGGTGGCTTCGGTTGGCCTTTATTGGGTAAAGGTCAGGGGAAAGCTCCAGGATAAGCTCCACCCCTTCCCCTAAGGTTCGGGAAATAAGGCTTCTCATGTCCATGATTACGGAGTTCAGGTTCAAGGTCTCAGGGGCCAATGGTTCCCTACGGCCAAAGAGCAAAAGTTGCCTAACAAGGGCCGAGGCCTTCTCGCATGCTTTCCGGACTTCCTCAAGGAGGGCCAAGCTTTCCTGGGGCGATACCAAGCCCGAAAGGATTAGCTCAGTGCTCGCTAAGATTGGGGTTAGGAAATTGTTGAAGTCGTGGGCTATAGCCAGGGCCAAACTCCCGGCAGCCTCCATCCTCTGCGCTCTTATGTAGAAGGATTCCATACGCCGTAGCTCGGTTACATCCCTGACAATGCATAAGGCTCCGTCGGGTATGGGATAGAGCCGGAGCTCAAGGGTTTTCCCTCTGGCGGGAATGGAAAGGGTTTGGACTGTGCCTCTCTCAAGGGTGCGGGAAAAAGCTTCCCGAAAATCGGAGAAAGCGGGCTCTTCCAGTAGCTCCTGCATGCTTTTTCCGGAAATTTCTTCAGCCTTCCGGCCCAGAAAGCCAGCACCAGGCTCGTTAGCCTGCTGAAGCTTCAACTCACGGTCTACAACCCAGAGGCCATCGGTTATGGAGTTAATGAGGAGGCGATGCCACCTTTCGCTCTCCTCCAAAGCCTTTCGGCTTGCCTCCA
>JAPWUT010000101.1 GCA_028275425.1 Anaerolineae bacterium
CCAGAACTTTACCGTCCAGAAATCCGATGTAAAATTCAAGCCCAAGGTCAGTAATGATGTAATGGGTTGTGACCCGCTTTTTGGCGGCGAACTGGTTTAGGGCTGGGTCCCCCACAGCCAGCTCGCAAAAGCGGTGGATGATGCGCTCCATCTGGCTTCCAGCAGTTTTTTCCATATGCACCTCCTTAACCACAGGTGCCTTCTACGATGGAGCCGGTTAGGCGTGCTTTGTTATCATCTAAGCTCTTTTTTCGCTTGAAGAAAGGGAAGTTTGCCCTGCCTTCTCGCCAAGCCTCAAGAGCTTTCTCCAGGTCCCGGAAAGCTTCCTGGGGAGCGCATTTGGATACTTCCATCCACCAGGGGGCGTTTTCTCTTTTCCAGCGGTTCCACTCCTTGTGGAGCTGGATGGCAGAAGGGAAAGGGCGGCCTTGCTCCAAAGCTTCCTTCAAGCGGGCCAGGCCCCAGTTGTAGGCGAAGCGTGCAGCCCCGATGTGCTTGGCTAAGGCCATGTGGGCTTTTTGGTTTGGGGCCAGCTCAAAGCGGAAAGCTTGCTTTACTTTCACCGCTCCCGGCTCCGTCCTGGCTGGAATAGATGATAATAAAATCGCCAACAGTTGTCAACCCCAACCATTGACCAAAGGTCGGCCTTAGCCGACCATAATTAAAGCGTGGGTAGAAGGGGCATGGGGGGTGTGCTTTTCTGACCTAACCCCCTGACCCCCTTCCCTGCGAGGGAAGGGGGAAAATTTGAGAGAACTCTTCGTCTCTAAGAGGGGCAAAACGCTGGCGAACCCCAAGCCAACGAGGGTGGGAAACGGGGGGTCCAGGGGGGCGAAGCCCCCATGGCGGGGGGTTTGGGGGGTGTCCCCCACAAATTCAAAAGAGGGAGCGAGTTGCCCACCCCTGCAACCCCGCCACGAGTGGGACCCAAAACGCTGGCAAACCCTCAGCCCACGAGGGTGGGAAAACGAGGGGTCCAGGGGGGCGAAGCCCCCATGGCGGGGGGTTGGGGTGTGTGCCCCCTAGAACATTTAAAAGGGGAAAACGTGGTAGACGAGAATTCCGGCTGCAAAGGAAAGAGCCAGATAAAACCCAATCACCAGAAAAGTCCAACGCCAGCTACCCAACTCCTGCCGCATTGCCGAAACAGTAGCTACGCAAGGGATAAAAAGCATCTCCATCACTAAAAAAGCAAAGCCTGCCTTGGGTGGAACGGCTTTACCTAAAACAGAAGCCAAGGCCTCTTCCCCAGCCCCGTAGAGGACACCTAAAGTGGCTACGGCATTTTCTTTAGCCACAAAGCTCGTCAGAAGGGCCACCACCATCCGGGAATCCAGCCCGGCAAGGCGCCCCAAAGGCTCAAGGATAACCCCTAATTTGGCTAAGAAACTCCCCTCAATTGAGCCAGTAGGCCAATAAGAAAGTGCCCATACCACAACCGATACCGCCAGGATGACCGTACCCGCCTTCCTCAAAAAAGAGGCTACCCTATGCCAAACTTCAAGGCCAATAGTTCGGAAGTTCGGGTAATGATAAAGGGGCAATTCCATGATGAAGGGCAAGCGCTCCCCCTTGAAGAGCAAAGAGTTCATCGCTTTGCCTACCAGGGCCAAAATCGCCAAGTTCAGCAAGATTAGGCCCCAAGAAACCAAGAAGGCCCTTTCGCCGAAAAACACCGGGGTAAGGAAGACCAGCACCGCCATCCTGGCACTACAGGGGATAAAAGGGGTTAGGAAAATCGTTAGGAGGCGGGCCCTCTTCTCTTCAATTATCCGAGAGCCTAAGACCGCAGGGACGTTGCACCCAAAGCCCAGGAAAAGGGGCAGGAAAGACTTCCCATGCAGCCCCATCCAGTGCATGAACCTATCCATCACATAAGCTGCCCTGGCCAGGTAGCCTACATCCTCCAACAAACCGAACACGGCGAAAAAGACGGTTAAGATTGGGAAGAAAGAGAGGACAGTCCCTATACCGCCTATGATTCCATCCACCACCAGGCCATTGAGCCAAGCAGGAGCCCCCAAAAAGCTCAGCCAGGAAGAAGCCAAGTTAGCCAACGAAGCTATTACGCTCTCCTCAAGCCAGCTTTGAATGGGCGAGCCGATTGTGTAAGTGAGCCAGAAGATGGCCCCAAGGACCAATGCCATGACCACAAGGCCCCAAAATGGGTGAGTAGCTACTCGGTCAAGGCGCTCGGTTAGGCTTACAGGGCCCATGCGCGGCTCTTCCACCGCCGCCTTAACCAACTTCCTAATCCATTCGTAACGACCCCCGGCTATGTCCAGAATCGCATCTTCGTGCCCTTTGAGCAAGGCGCTTATTTCTCCCCATTTGTCTTTATCAACCCAGCCTTTCACCAGCTCCGTAACCTCACTATCCCCCTCCAAAAGCTTTATCGCTACCCAATCAAGCGGGTACGGTTCAGGGATTAAGCCGTTCATAAGCTCACGGAGCTTTTCCAAAATGGGCTTATGGGCCTCTTTTATTTCCGGCTGCCTGGGGTTATATGGAACGATGCCCTCCGCCAGCCCGATTACGGCCTCCAGGAGCTCCTTCACTCCCTGGTTCTTTGAAGCCACCATTGGGACTACAGGTATACCCAGTTTAGCCTGAAGGATTTGAACATCTATCCGGTAACCTTGCTGCTCGGCCACATCCATCATGTTTAGCCCCAAGACTACCGGAGAGGGGAGAAGGAGGAGTTCGGCCACAAGGTAAAGGCTGCGCTCCAAAGTTGCTGCATTCACTATAGCCACTACTACATCCGGCCTTTCCTTGACTATGTAATCCCTGGCAATCCTTTCCTCTATGGAATTCGCCGTTAAGCTGTAAGTTCCGGGCAAATCCACGATATGCATGAGGTAATTTCCGTAACGGCAACGCCCGCTCTTCTTCTCCACTGTCTTTCCGGGCCAATTTCCCACGTGTTGGGAAAGGCCGGTAAGCATATTGAAGACGGTGGATTTGCCCACGTTGGGTTGCCCGGCAAGGGCAACCCTCAGGACTTTCTCCCCGGCCCGTGGCTTTACCATAATTTCAGGTACTTCTTCAACTCTTAGCGGCTGATGGGAGTTCATGCTGAATCCTCCACCAGGACCTTAGCGGCCTCCCCTCGCCCTAAGGCAAGGTAAGAGCCTTTTATTCGGATGATAATTGGGCCATGCTGCGGGTTTCTGATAACCTCCACTTCTGCGCCGGGGACAAGCCCCAGAGAAGCCACCCTGGCCACGAAACCCTTTCCGCCACTCAGCTCCTTCACAATAGCCTTTTCCCCAGCCTTCAAATCAACCAGCGGTTTGAGGGAATTTGCGGCTTCCATTTTTGTTCTCCCTTTTGCGAATGATTTGCATTATCATTATAACAGGCTGGAAGGGGAAAGTCAAGGCCATGTGAGTGGTGTGCTTCAGAATCGTAACCCCCCTTTGCCCGCCCCTGTTAACTTAGGGTTTGCTGAGGTTTTGGGTCCCACACGTGGCCGGGTTGCTGAGGCATAACCACTGATTTTTTGGCACATCAACGGCTCGCCTGCCTTGAAAGCTTTCGCACCCTGTTATATAATTGGGTGGAACAAGAAGCGATGGAGAAAAGGGTGGAAAATTTCGCTCGGAAAGTCCAGGAAAGCGTTGAGAAGGTCATCTTCGGCAAAGCGTGGGAGGTCCGCCTTGTAATCTTGGCCCTCCTTTGCCAAGGACATGTCCTCATAGAAGATGTCCCCGGTGTAGGTAAAACGATGCTGGCCAGGGCTATAGCCAAATCCATAGGGTGCCAATTCCGACGAATTCAATTCACCCCGGATATGCTCCCCAGCGATATAACTGGGGTTACAGTTTACAACCAGAAGACGGGAGAGTTTGAGTTCCGCCCCGGCCCCATCATGGCCAACATAATCTTGGCCGATGAGATAAACCGGGCTACCCCTAAAACTCAAGCCGCCCTCTTAGAAGCCATGGAAGAACGCCAGATAACAGTAGATGGCGTAACCCACCCTTTACCCAACCCCTTCATGGTCCTGGCCACCCAGAACCCCATAGAATACGAGGGAACTTTCCCCCTACCAGAAGCCCAGCTTGACCGATTCATGATGCGGATAAGCCTCGGTTACCCGCCATTTGATGAGGAGGTAAGAGTCCTTGAAGCCCAGCAGTTCCGCCACCCTATTGAGCGGACGGAGCAAGTGGTGACCCTGGAGGAGCTTAGAGAGGCACAAGAGGTGGTCAAGGGGGTATACGTAAGCGAGGAAATAAAGCGATACATCGTTGATTTGGTGGGGGCTACCCGTAAGCACCCCGATGTTTACCTTGGGGCAAGCCCAAGGGGAAGCCTCGCCCTGTACAAAGCAAGCCAAGCTTTGGCAGCAATCTCCGGCCGTGATTACGTAATACCCGATGACGTTAAAGCTCTGGCCATACCTGTTCTGGCGCACCGCCTCATCCTAACTCCTTCTGCCAGGGTTAAGGAAGTAAAGCCAAGCCAGGTCATTGAAGAAATCCTCTACTACCTCCCCGCCCCGGGGGCAAAACCACTCTAACACGGAGGTGAAAGTTGCCCAATCCAGACCTTATCCTGCTCCATCCTCCAAACATCTATGACTTTCGCTTTAGGACTATCCTCTATGGCCCAATAAGCGACCTAATACCCTCCACCCCAGTCTTTGAGATGTACCCCATCGGCTTCACAACTATAGCCGAATATCTGGAACGCCATGGCTTTAAGGTGAAGATAATAAACCTGGCCATGAGGATGTTGGCTTCGGAGCGCTTCAATCCCGAAAAGCTCATCGCCTCCCTCAACCCCTTGGCCTTCGGGATAGACTTGCACTGGATGCCCCATTGCCACGGAGCCATAGAGATTGCCCGCATAATCAAGAAGCATCACCCACAAACCCCGGTAATCTTCGGCGGATTTTCTTCTACTTACTACCACCAAGAGCTCATTGAGCGCCCTGAGGTTGATTTCGTCATCCGAGGGGACTCCACCGAGGAGCCGGTCCTCCTGCTCCTGAAGCGCCTAAGGGGGGATGAGGATGCCCCACAATTTGAGGCCATCCCTAACCTGACCTGGAAAGATGGGAAAGGCGAAATCCACGTTAACCCATTGGCATGGAGTCCGCCCGATTTGAACCATGTGCTTTTAGATTACAGTTACGTAGTGAAGGCGGTATTCCGTTACCGCGACCTAATCAGCTTCATCCCTTTCAAAGGTTGGCTTGGCTACCCGATAACAGCGGTCCTTACTTGCCGGGGCTGCACTTACTCCTGCCGGACCTGCGGAGGTTCAGCCTATGCCTTCCGCAAAATGCATGGTCGCCTGAAGCCTGCTTACAGGGACCCGGAGCTTCTGGCCAAAGACATCCGGAACATTGCCCGCTTTTCCAAAGGGCCAATTTTTATCCTTGGCGACCTGCGCCAAGCCGGGATGGATTACGCCGCAAGGTTCTTCCAAGCCATCCGAGGATATACCGGCCCTGTAATCGTGGAGCTATTTGACGCAGCTGATAGGGAATTTCTGCGGGAGCTTGCCCGTGCCTTGCCCAACTTCGTCCTGGAAATCTCTTTAGAAAGCCACAGCGACGAAGTCCGCCGAGCCTTCGGCCGGCCTTACACTACCGCTCAGGCCGAAGCCACAATGGAATACGCGCTTGAGGCCGGATGCAAGCGGCTGGACGTCTTCTTCATGATTGGCCTCCCTCACCAGGATTTCCAATCGGTTATGGAAACGGTGGACTACGCAGGTAAGCTAATCCGGGAATTCAACCGAGGGAAGGAGCCACGCCTCTTCCCCTTCATCTCTCCGATGGCTCCCTTCCTTGACCCCGGAAGTGAGGCCTTTGAAAATCCTGAGCAATTCGGTTACAAAGTTTTTTACCGTTCCCTTGAAGAGCACCGCCGCGCCCTGGAAATGCCAAGCTGGAAGTATTTCCTGAGCTACGAAACCGTCTGGATGAGCAGGGAGGAGATAGTGGAAAGCACTTACGAGGCAGGGCTACGGCTGAACGAACTCAAGAAAGCCTATGGCTTGATTTCCCAGCGCAAGGCCGAGGATGTAGCTTACCGAATCCAAAAGGCCCGCTCCCTCATCCGCCAAATTGATGAGGTCCTCACCATGTCAAGAAGCGACTTGAGGGAAAAATTCTTAGCGGCCCTCAAGCCCCAAGTAGACGGTGCCAATACCTCTACCGTTTGCGACAAGGAAGAGCTTAACCTTAGGCTTGGACTTCTGAACTTGCGCTTCCTCAAGAGCGCAACTATCCTCCTCCGGGGGTCGGAGCTATGAGCCCCTGCGTCAAAGCTCACGGATTGCGTCTTCCTCCGACTTTCGCCGCCTTTCGCTACTACAATTACCGGCTCTGGTTTGCGGGCCAAGGCTTTTCCCTCATGGGCACTTGGATGCAATCGGTTGCGCAAGGCTGGGTCGTTTATCAGCTCACCGGTTCTCGTTTCGCCCTGGGGTTAATCTCCTTCATGGGCACGATACCAACCCTCTTCCTCATGCTTCCGGCCGGAGTCGTGGCCGACAGAATCCCGAAGCGCCAGCTCCTCTTAGTTA
>JAPWUT010000102.1 GCA_028275425.1 Anaerolineae bacterium
CTGGACCCCCCTTTGCCCACCCCCGTGGGCTGAGGGTCCACCAGCGTTTTGGGCCCCACTCGTGGCGGGGTTGCAGGGGTTGGCTACTCGCCCCTTATTTGGTATTGTGGGGGCACACCCCCAGACCCCCTGAGAGGGGACTGTGCCCCCCATTGCCCACCCTCGTTGGCTTAGGGTTTGCCAGCGTTTTAGGGAAAACCTCTCCCCCAGCCCCCTCCGGAGCGAAGAGGGAAGAACTTCGCCAAATTTCCCCCTTCCCTCGCAGGGAAGGGGGCCAGGGGGTTAGGTCAGAAAGGGACATCCCCGCCAGGAGGCTTTGTCCTCCTCCGGCCACCCCCTTTATCCAAACTTTGCTCAAAACCGCTTGCGGCTAATTTGACAAGCGCTTGGCTTCCAGGTATAATAATATCCGAGTAAAAACTCGGATTTTTGAGATGAGGTTCTCCAGCAAAGAGCTCTACGGCCTTAAGGCTGTGGTGGAAATGGCAAGGTGGTACAACGAGGGGCCTGTGTCCCTGGCCAAGATTGCTCAGGTCAGGAAGCTCCCCTTGCCTTACCTTGAGCAAATAATCCCCCTTCTCCGGAAGGCAGGGCTTGTGGAGAGCATAAGAGGGGTTAAAGGAGGCTATAGGCTCGCTAAGCCCCCGGAGGAAATCTCGGTAGGGGATGTGCTAAGGGCTCTGGAAAGCAGAAGTTTACCCTTCCCTTGCCCTGAAGGAGCAACCCTCTGCCTTGTACCCCAAGGGGCCTGTTGCTGCCCACAAGGAGAGGATTGCAATACCAAGGAGCTCTGGGATAGGACCCAAGCCCTCCTCTTCTCCTTGCTTGATAGAGTAACAATTGCCGAGCTTTCCAAGAACATGCCACCGGCATGCCCTTAAAATCGGGAGGTCTGTATGCTAAAATTCATCCGTGAACTCTTGCATACCTTGAAGGAAGATATAGCCACAATTTACGCCAGAGACCCCGCCGCCCGAAATACTTTGGAGATAATCCTGTGCTATCCAGGCCTGCATGCCATCTGGATGCACCGCCTGGCCCATGCCCTTTGGAAAAGAGGCCTCGTCACCCTACCCCGCTTCATCTCCCACCTAAACCGCTTCCTTACAGGCATAGAAATCCACCCCGGGGCTAAAATAGGGCGACGCTTCTTCATAGACCACGGGGCAGGGGTAGTTATAGGGGAAACAAGCGAAATTGGGGACGATGTGACCATGTACCAGGGAGTTGTCCTGGGAGGAGTGTCCACTGAAAAAGTCAAAAGGCACCCTACCGTGGGGAACAACGTGGTCATAGGTGCGCACGCTGTAATCCTCGGGCCTGTAGAAATAGGAGACAACTCCAGAATAGGAGCCGGCTCGGTAGTGGTCAAATCCGTTCCACCAGGCTCAACCGTGGTCGGGGTTCCGGGAAGGGTGGTTAAAATTAACGGCCAGCCTCAGCCCATTGACCTACACCACGAACGCATCCCCGACCCCCTGGCTCAAGTGATGGAAGCTTTGCTCCAGAGGATAGAGGCTTTGGAACAGAAGGTAACTTCTCTGGAGAGGGCGTTTGCCGAATCTCAGCCAGCCTATATAAACCCAAAAGGAGGGGTTAAAGATGAGTGAGAAGAAGCGCATCGTTTACATGGACCATGCCGCTACAACGCCTGTGGACCCAAGAGTTGTGGAAGCGATGCTCCCTTATTTCACCGAGAAGTTTGGGAATGCCTCCAGCATATACAGCCTGGGGAGGGAAGCACGCCAGGCAATTGAAGAAGCCCGCCGCACAGTGGCCGAAATCCTCCACGCCAAACCCGAGGAGATAATCTTCACCAGCTGCGGCTCCGAAAGCGATAACCTGGCTATAAGAGGCGTGGCTTTCGCTCAAAGGCACAGAGGCAAAGGCAACCACATAATTACCTCACCGATTGAGCATCACGCCGTTGGCCATACCGTAGAACAGCTTGAAAAATACTTCGGCTTTGAGGTCACTTACGTCCCCGTTGATAAGTACGGCGTGGTGGACCCCGACGATGTTGGGCGGGCCATAAGGGATGATACCATCCTCATCACCATAATGTACGCCAACAACGAGGTAGGGACAATTGAGCCGATAGCCGAAATAGGCAAGATAGCCCGCAAGAAAGGCATACCTTTCCACACCGATGCCGTACAAGCTGCCGGCGCCCTGAGCTTAAATGTGGATGAACTCAACGTGGACCTCATGTCCCTCTCCGGCCACAAGTTCTACGCCCCCAAAGGCATAGGAATACTCTATGTCCGGAAAGGAACCCCGCTACTTCCGATGCAGACCGGGGGTGGGCACGAGCAAAACCGCAGGGCCGGGACCGAAAACGTCCCTTACATCGTGGGGATTGCCACAGCCCTTAAAATCGCCTATGAAGAATTTGAATCCAATAATTCGCACGTTAAGCGCCTTCGGGACAAGTTAATCCAAGGGATACTGGAGCGCATCCCCGATGTTTACCTAACTGGCCACCCCACGAACCGCCTACCCAACAATGCCAGCTTCGTCTTCAAGAACGCCGAGGGAGAATCAATCCTCCTGGGGCTTGACCTCAAAGGGGTATGTGCTTCCAGCGGTTCGGCTTGCACCAGCGGCTCCTTGGAGCCAAGCCATGTCCTCCTGGCCATGGGAATCCCACCCGAAGACGCCCACGGCTCCGTAAGGCTTACCTTGGGCCGAGATAATACCGAAGAAGATGTGGATTACGTCCTTGAAGTCCTGCCGCCCATAGTGCAGAGGCTTAGGGCTATGAGCCCATTCTCTTGAGGAGAGAACCCATGGGGATTGCTCCGGATATAACCAAGCTCATCGGGCGGACCCCGATGGTGCGCATAAACCGTTTGGTTGGGCCGGACTCAGCGGAAGTTGTAGCCAAGCTGGAATCGTTTAACCCGGCCGGAAGCGTCAAAGACCGAATCGCCCTCTCCATGATAGAGGATGCCGAAGCGCGTGGCCTAATCAAGCCCGGAGACACAATTATTGAACCCACAAGCGGGAACACGGGGATAGGTTTAGCAATGGTGGCCGCGGCTAAGGGCTACAAGCTTATCCTGACTATGCCTGAGAACATGACCGATGAAAGGAAAGCCCTCTTGAGGCTTTTCGGGGCAGAGCTTATCCTCACCCCTGCCTCTGAGGGGATGTCGGGAGCGGTGCGGAAGGCAGAGGAGCTGGCTCAGCTTCACGGCTACTTCATGCCTCAACAATTTTCCAACCCCGCTAACCCCGAAATCCACCGCCGCACAACTGCCCGCGAAATCCTGGAAGATACCGGTGGTAAACTGGATGCCTTCGTTGGCGGAGTAGGGACAGGGGGAACCATTACCGGGGTTGGGGAAGTGCTCAAGGAGAAGATTCCATGGGTCCGCATCGTAGCTGTGGAGCCGGCCCGCTCCCCTGTGCTTTCCGGGGGAAAACCAGGCCCCCACGGCATCCCCGGAATCGGCGCTGGGTTCATCCCCGCCGTCCTCAACCTGGAAATCATTGATGAAATCATAACGGTTACGGATGAGGATGCGCGGGAAACGATGCTCAGGCTCATCCAAGAAGAAGGCATCCTGGCTGGGATATCCTCCGGGGCTGCCATGTGGGCTGCCCTACAAGTAGCCAAACGCCTCGGCCCTGGCAAAAGGGTTGTGGTAGTGTTGCCCGATACCGGAGAGCGCTACTTGAGCCTTTTCCTTAAAAAGGACGAGCTCTCACCCCCTTATTAAGGGTTCAAATTTGCGCGAGTGGGAAAACTCCCAGCCAACGAGGGGACCTACTCTTGTGAGCTCCCTGGGCAGTTAAACTTTTCCCAAATTTGCCCTTTGTGGTATACTTAGGCCATAAAAAGCTTGGAGGAAAGGCCATGGCTTTCTCGCTTCCCCTCGGCTTAAAGGCTGAGGTAAAACGAAAGGTGACCCCCGAGATTACCGCTCGCCACCTGGGAAGTGGAAACGTTGAGGTCCTGGCTACCCCAGCTATGATAGCTCTAATGGAACAGGCTGCCGTTCAAGCTGTTGACCCCCTCCTCCCCCCAGGCCAGAAGACGGTGGGGGTCGCAGTGGATGTGAAGCACATAGCACCGACACCGGTAGGGATGGAAGTAAGAGCTACGGCAGAGCTTGTGGAAGTTGACGGCCGTAAGCTCCTGTTCAAAGTAGAAGCTTACGATGAGAAGGAGAAAGTGGGCGAAGGCTTACACCGCCGAGTCATCATAGACCTTGAGCAATTCGCCTCCAGAGTCTTAAGTAAAGGAGGAACCCTGTGAGAAAATTTATCCCCTTAGCCTTACTTTTGGCCTTCCTGCTCCTACCTCTACCCTCCACGGCTCAGGGGAAATCCCTCCGCTGGGACCGTATTGATGTCAACATCACAGTTCTGCCCAACTCCGATATCGTGGTGGAGGAGTTGTGGGAGGTAACCTTCTACGGCGGGCCGTTCCGCTTCGGCTACCGCAACATACCCATGGCCAGGCTCACCGCCATAACCGATGTTCAGGTAGAAGGCGATGGGCATGCGTATAAGCAATCGGGTTCGGAGCAGCCTTTCACTTTCAAAACTTTTAAGGAAGAAGGGGACTTCATCATAAAGTGGTTCTTCCCGCCGATTTACGATAAGAAAATGAGCTTTCGCCTCGTCTACACCTTGAAAGGAGCCCTTCGCTTCTATTCCGGAGGCGACCAGCTGTGGTGGGTGGCCGTCTTCCCCGATAGAGCCTACCCAGTTGAAGAATCAACCGTAACCGTCTACCTTCCGGAGGGGGCAAAAGCGGAGAAAGTGGCTTCTTACGGAGCCGACGCTACTTCGGAAATCTCTCCTGATGGCCGAGTTGTTACCTTCCGTTCGCAAAAGCCGATATATCCCAACGAGCAACTTGAAGTGCGAGTTCAATTCCCCCATGGGATTGTGGCCGGGAGCCCTGCCCTCTGGCAACGGATTGAAGACATGCGGCCCGTTATGAACCTAATTTTTGGGACCTTGGGCTTATTCCTGGCAGTGGCCGGAATCCTTGGCACAATAGCCCTATGGTACCTCAAAGGCCGAGATGTGCCCGTAGGAGAGGTCGCCTCTTACCTCCCAGAACCCCCTTCCGATTTACCGCCTGGTGTGGCAGGGACATTGCTGGATGAAAAAGCCGACTTGCAGGATATAATGGCCACTTTAGTGGACTTGGCCCGCAGGGGAGCCATTGAAATCGTGGAGAAAAGGGGGTCTTTGGGCGGGAGGAAAGTCATTTTCCGACTTAAAGACCAAAGCTTGGCTAAAAGCCCATTTGAGACCAAGCTCATTTCGGCAATATTCGGGAAAGACCGCACCGAGCGAAGCCTTTCGGAGCTTAAGGACCGCTTCTATGCCCACATACCGAAAATCCAGGATGAACTTTACAAAGAAGCAGTCAATAGGGGCCTTTTCCCCGCCAATCCCGAGAAAGTAAGAAGAACTTACTTCTTACTGGGCGTGGGAGTCCTCATTATCGCCGGCCTTGTGTGGTTCTTTTCCGAGTTCGTCTCCGACTTCTTCTATCAGTTTGGGGCCGCTATCTGCGTCCCCCTGGGCATTGGTGTTACAGGCGTCGCCTTGATGGCCGTTAGCCGGCACATGCCACGCAAGACCCGCAAAGGAGCCGAAGAAGCTGCCCGCTGGCGAGCTTTCAAGCGCTATCTCCAAGGCATTGAGAAATACGTCAAATTGGATGAAGCCAAGGAGATATTTGACCGCTACCTTCCCTATGCCATCGCTTTTGGCTTGGAGCGAAGCTGGATTTCCAAATTCTCCCGGGTTGACACTCCTGCCCCTCCCTGGTACATACCTGATTACAGCTACCCGGTGAGGCCTGGGAGGGTTGGGCGAGCTGGCCCTATCCCTTCATCTGGGGGGACTGGACTTCCTCCTCTGGAGCCGTCTTTGGAGTCGGCTTCTCAGAGCTTGTTTAACTCCTTGAACAGCATTTCGGATGGCCTTCTCTCAACCCTTGAGTCTGCGGCTTCTACTTTCACCAGCGCCCCCTCCTCAAAAGGCGGTGGGTGGAGTGGTGGATGGAGCGGAGGAGGTGGAGGTGGCGGTGGTGGCGGGGGAGGCGGTGGTGGAGGATTCGGATAAATAAGGGGGGAATATGGTTGGAGCAGGAAAGCTCATCGGCATAATACTTATCTTAGCTGGCCTTGCGGTGGCTTTCTTGGCCGGTGCTTACCTCTTTTCCGGCTACGCTGCGGGCAAACTTTCCCTTCCAGCAGCGATTCTGGGCTTTTCCATAGCCACAATCGTCATGACCCTGCCTGCAGCCGGGGTGGGGATCTACCTTCTGACAAAGGGTCGGGCGGAAGAAGCCCAATTTGCTCAGCTGGAGAAAGAGCGCAAAATCCTGAACATGGTCCTTGCTCAAGGGAAAGTTCGCTTTGCGGAGGTAGCCCTGGAACTAAACACCTCGCGGGAAGAGGTGGAGGACTTAGTGCGTTCCTTGGTAGGGAAAAACCTCTTCAGCGGGGCCATAAACTGGCGGGA
>JAPWUT010000103.1 GCA_028275425.1 Anaerolineae bacterium
CTATCTCAAATTCCAGCATAATCGCCTCCTATCCTGGTCTTCCCCTATAGTGTTGGTAATCTTGCCCCTGGACCAAGTCAGGAGCTAACCTTCTCGCCGGCCTCTCCCATTCCCCCAAGACCAGAACCGGCCTCAGGGGAGAAAGGTCCCTAAAAGACCCCCCAAGGAGAGGCTCAGCAAGGGCTGCATAGGCGACTTGCCAGGCTTTTTGCGGACCCAAAGGCCCGCCCCTCACCGGCTCCTTCCATCGGTCGGCCGTCTCTTGGGAAGGAGCGACCCAGCAGGTCGCCCCTACTGGCTCGCCACCCACGCTTTCCCTAAGAAGCTGATGGGATTTTTTAGCTTTCTCCAAGTCCTTCCGAACCGCATTCCCCTTCCACTTGTTCCTCTCTCCCCTCTTCCTCGCCCTCAGCTCTTCAACTCTATCTTCCCAATAGGAAACAGCGTAGCCAAGGAATTCTCCGTCACCTAATAAGCGTTCGTAATGCTTGGGCATCTTCTCTTCAAACCCCAGGGCACGCCTGGCAATCACCAAAGCCGCTGCTCGGTCCTTGTCCAGTAGGTACTGCGGGGCATACTTCAATGCCCCTATGACCGAAGTGTAAGCCGGGCTCACTTCCACAACCTCAATACCTTCCCTCTGAGCCAGAACCTTAATCTTCTCCTTTAGGCTCCGGTAGGCCCAGTTTCCAAGCTTTCGCCTGAGGGCCGGCTTCCCATCTCCTCGCTCCCCCTTAGGCATGTGCCTGAGGCGCTCCAAAGCAATGGCCTTCCCTTTCTCCTTGGCCAGGCGAACAATCTCCCAGGCCGTAAGCCAGAGGATGTAGTCCCGCACTTTCCTCGGTTTCCCGGAAAGGTCGGGGATGGGCACGGCCCCATGGGAGACCAAATTCCCATCCGAGGAAGCTTCCGCCAAGGCCACTTGTTGCGGAACGGCATTGAGGTCAAGCCCTACTACACCTTGGGCTTTGGTGATTGAAACCGGAGGTAGCTCCTCCTCAAAGGAGATGAAGGCATAGAGCTTGCCTTCCTTCCGGCGCAGGGTGACAGTGTAGGGGAACCAATCCCCTGTAGCTTTTGCTCTCATCAAGCGAGCCAGAAGCACTTTCCACTTATCCCTATCCCGTTTCACCCTGCGGATTACCTTGGCATAAACCCATTCCCTTTCCCCAACGTTGATGCGAAGGAAAAGGCAACCATCAACCCAGACCAGCCTCAGGTTTTGGTTTCCTTTTGCATGCTTCTGACCCACGGCGAAAAGCAAGCCTTGCCTTCTCTCCCTCCACTTCTTGAGAAGCTTATCCCTTCGCTTCCCGGAAAGGTGCTTTTTGGAGAGCTCCTCAAAGAGCTTCCTTCCCCCGAAGATCACCTTCTTCGGGCTCTGGCCCAGCTCCTTCAGGGAAGCAATAGTCATCTTGGCCTTTACCAACACGCCGTAGGCGTAGCGAGAGTTCAGGCTGAAGAGAGAGGAGAGCTCCTTCAGGACTTCGTTCTCCTCCTTTCCCTCAAGGAGGCGCTTGAAGGCGAAGCGCGTTGCCGAAGAGAAGCGGCGCATGAGCTCGCTAACTGCTTCTTGGTCCTTTTGGTGTTCAAAACGCAGTTGGCATTGTAAAGTGAGCATAGCCATTAATCCACACCTAAAGGAGTGGCTACCCCTCCTATGGGCCTAAAATATTTTATGTCCGTAATTTCCCCTCGGCGCTCCTCTTTGGGCCTAAAGACGGCTTCCACCCTCATCCCTATGTAGACTTCCTCCGGCTCTACTTCCCCTAAGTAATGGACAAGCCCTCCATCCGCCCCCTCAAGCTTAACAAAGGCCAGGATTTGCGGTTTCTCTAAGTGGTTTTCCTCTAAATCCAGGTGGAGGATCGTGAAGGTATGGACTTCTCCCCGCGGTGGGACTTCCACCCACTCTTCAAGCTTGGAGAAGCAGCGCTCGCAGTAGAGGCGAGCGGGAACGTATAGGATTCCGCATAGGGGGCACTTGGTCCCCATTATCCGAGCGTTATCCTTAATCTCCCGGAAAAAGCGCTCCCCCGCTATTCCCACGGTGTAGCGGCCGTAGAGGGGTATTTCGCCCCGCCAGGCTTTGATTTCTGTAATTCGCTCAACTTTTTCCAAAGTAGCCATAGCAAGCCTCCTCATTCCAGTGGCTTAAAGTAGAGGATATCAGTTATCGCCCCTTCCCTTTCCTCCGGCGGCTTCCAAACCGCTTTAACCCTCATGCCAACATGCACCTTACCCGGCTCCACTTCCCCCAAAAGGTGCATTATCCCCATCCCTTTGGAGGCACCGTCAATCTGGATGACGGCCGGTATTTGGGGCTCTTTAACCCGCACCATATCCCAGGTCACGTAGCAGATGGAGAAAGTGAGCACAGTGCCCGTATCCTTAAGGTAAACCCATTCATCGGTAGGGCGGAAGCAATGCTCACAGAACATCCTTGGGGGGACCATTATCCGGCGGCATTTCCGGCATTTCCGCCCGATGATACGCCCCTCTTTAAGCTCGGCCAAGTAGCGGCCTATAGCTACCCCAGCATCCCAGGCGTAGTGGAGCTTGGGATACCAGACGGTGTAGAGGATTTTGCCTTCCGCAAAGTCTTCTTCCTTGGCGTATATCCCCGGAAACTCATTTATGTGAACGCTCATAGGTGGCCTCCTTATTAGGATTTGCCAGCGCGGCGCTTCAGTATGTAGAGGGAGAAGACGATTACCAGTATCATGAAGGAAAGCACGCCTAACTCCATAAGTATTGCACGGAACATTTCCAGGTTCCCTTCCAAAATGAGCCGGGATTGCTCGGCAGTTATTATGAGGACACGCCGCACCGTAGCTATAAGCCCTACTATGAGGAAGGGCTCACAAGTAAGCTCATGCTGGCGGACCGATATGCCGACGGTGTGGAGGATTTCCACCAGCATCAGGACAACCAATAAGGAGTCAAGGATTTGGAGGACTTCTTGGGCCAAAGTCCGCCCTAAGATGGCGGTAACAAACTCCTTGCCGGCCTCAAAGAGAACCACTACCGCCGTTGCTGCTAAAAGTAGGCCCGCAGCAATGTAGATTACATTTTCCACCAATTTCCAAATTTGGTCCAAATCTATGTTCTTCATCACCCCACCTCAAAGGCGATAGGCATGCATTCGGTATTGTAAGCCCATCCTAATCGTCCTTGCCGGTCTATGAGGATTATCCCGCCTCTCCCTCCCACTCTCCTTTCAAGGATTTTAATAGCTTCTTGGGCTGCCTCCTCAGGATGCAAGCCCTGCCCCAAAAGGTCGCAAGCAGTCTTGGCCAGAACCACCCTCATTATCGCTTCCCCTATCCCTGTGGCGGAAGCGGCCCCGGTTAAGTTATCGGCGTAGGTTCCGCAACCTATTAGGGGCGTATCCCCGATGCGGCCGGGCAATTTGCCGATGAGGCCTCCGGTGGAAGTAGCGGCGGCCACGTTGCCATCCGCATCTATAGCCACAGCTCCTACAGTATCGCCTTCGTAGGGGAAAGAGCCAGCGTTCCTCCACTGAGCTCTTTGCCTTTCCGTTATCAGGCTTTCCAGAGGCACTTCTTCCAGGCCATATAACCTGGCCAGCCTCAATGCCCCATCCCCTACGATTAATATGTGGGGAGTCCTTTCCATAACCATCCGAGCCAGAGATACCGGATGGAGGATGTTCCGCACTGCCCCGACTGCCCCCGCTTTTAGGGTTGAGCCATCCATTATAGCCGCATCCATTTCCACCTGGCCTTCCCGAGTCAGGGCAGACCCCCTACCCGCATTGAAAATTGGGTCCTCTTCCATAGCCCTTACCGCTTCTTCCACCGCATCTAAAGCCGAGCCGCCGTTCTTAAGAATTTCAAACCCTCTTAGGGCCGCTTTACGGCAGCCCTCCTCCCGCAATGCCAGGATTTCAGGCGGGACTTTGGCCGCGCCTCCGTGGACTAAAATTGCCGGCTTCATATGCCAAGTATAACCACCGTGCCTACTTGCATTAGGTCACCCCAAGCCTGGGCAAGACCACGCTTAGGGTTGCCTGGAACCTGCCTCTTACCGGCTTCCCCCCTGAGCTGCCAGAAGATTTCGGCTACCTTCATCAGGCCAGCCGCCGCTATCGGGTTACCTACACCCAGAAGTCCACCCGAAGGGGAGCTGGGAAGCCAATCGGGCTCGCTCTCCTTATCCCGGTCAAAGCGCCCCCTGGCTGCATCCTCAGGAGCCTTGCCCCTGTCGGCCAGAAGTAATCCCTCCAAGTGGTGGAGTTCCTTGTAGTCAAATGGGTCATAGGGCTCCACTATGTGGATTTCCTTCCGCGGCTCCTTTATCCCGGCCATCTTATAGGCCATCCTGGCCGCTTCCTCCACGTAAACGGGGTAAGAAAGGTCGCGGTTGGTCCAATAGGCGGTATCAAGGGCCCAGCCTACCCCTTCAATCCAAACCGGCTTATTGGTGACGCGGCGGGCTACATGCTCTGCAGCAAGGACAATCGCTACCGCCCCATCGGAGATAGGGCTTACATCCAGGCGCTGGACAGGCCAGGCCAAAACTTCGGAATTGAGCACATCCTGCACAGTTATGTTGGGGTCGCCCAGCAAGGCACAGGGGTGGTCGGCAGCATTGCGCCGATTCTTGACGGTAACGTAGGCTATGTCTTCCTTCCTCAAGCCATAGCGGTTCATGTAGGCATTCATTTCCAGGGCGAAAATCCAGAGGAGGTTGGGGCCCAAAGGCCTTTCTGTTGTGTGGTCAAAGATGGTGAGGAATGCACCTTGGGGGTGAGGCATGCATGAGGACATCTTTTCCTCGCAGACCACAAGGCAGGTGTCAAATACTCCCGAAGCCACGTGGTACCAGCCTTGGATTACGGCGAATACTCCGGTTCCTCCGCCAACGTAGCAGCGAATGTAGGGCTTACCCCACGCCCCGGCCCCATCCGAAAGGTATTCAGATTTCATGTGGACGGCATCAAAGGCATCGGGAGCGGAGCCGAGGACCACGCAATCAATATCGTCCAGGGTCATTTCGCAGGATTCCAGGGCCATGGAGGCAGCTTCCCAAGCCAGCTCTTTGGCCGTCTCCTGAGCCCTGCGGACAAACTTAGTCATGCCTGCTCCTACTATGGCTACCCTCGGCATCGTTGCCTCCTTAAGCGAGTGTTTAGATGCTCAGTATTACTGCAGCCCCGCTGGTGGTGGGGATTCCACGCCATCCGAAGGCCAAACCCACTTGGGCATCAGGGATTTGGCGTTTGCCGGCCTCCCCTCGCAGTTGGAAGACCACTTCCATAACTCTGGCCAGGCCGGAGGCATCAAGCATGTGGCCCATCCCCAAATTCCCACCCGAAGGGTTCACAGGGAATTCCCCCTCCAGGGAGGTATAGCCCTCTTCGGTCAGTATGCCAGCCTCCCCGGGAGCACAAAGCCCAAGGGCTTCCATGTGCTGCAATTCCTTGTAGGCAAAGGTATCGTCAATCTCGGCAAAATCAATTTCGTGGCGGGGGTTACGGATGCCGGCCATCTCGTAGGCCATTTTGGCCGCTTTCGTAGCGTAATCGGCCCTGGCCCAAGGGCGAGATTCAAGCCAGAAGGTGTCGTTGGCCCAGCCTATTCCCCGGATCCAGATGGGTTTATCTGAGAGGGCCCTCGCCACCTCCCCCGAGGCCAGCACCATGACTATAGCTCCATCGGCATGGCGGCTTATTTCCAAGGAGGTCAACGGCTCAGCAATGGGTTCGGAGGCAAGGACGTCCTCAGGGGTGAGTTTGGCGGGATATGAAGCCAGGGGATTGAGTAGGGCGTTTTGACGGTTCTTAGCCACTACCATAGCGCATTGCTTGTGGGTAGTTCCGGTCTCGGCCAAGTAGCGGCGCATTTCCATCCCCGCAACAGCATAGGGGTGGAAGGCCAAAGGCCTGTTGAATATTGGGTCCAGGGCAAAAGCTAAGAGGTGGGAGTGGTAGAGGATGTTGGAGGCTTTGGAGTGGGACTCTACTACTACGATGTCAAACTGGCCAGTCTTTATTTGGAGGAAAGCGGCGGCAAGGCCGTGGATACCATCGCCGCAAACGGTATGTACTGGCTTCAGGACTCCGCCCAATTGGTCAGGGACGTATTCGTCAAAGATGCTTGTTCCCTCATTGAAGTCTTCGGAAACGGTGACAAAGCTTTGGACGTCTTTCCTGGGGTTTATTCCTGCTTCTTCGTAGGCCTTTGTAGCGGCTTCAAACATGAGTTCTTTGTAGGAGACTTCAGGGGTCAAAGGGCGGAAGCCGGCGTAGCCTACTCCTATGATGGCAACCTCTTTGCTCATGGCTCATCTCCTCATTGAGGTTTTGGCTCACAAAGCCGCTTTTTTATTTTAACCGATTCCCCCAAAAAGGCAAAAATGAGGGAGGCCAGGCCGTAAACGACCCAGCTAAAATTGCGAAGGGCGCTTCCAGCGCCCTATTTTT
>JAPWUT010000104.1 GCA_028275425.1 Anaerolineae bacterium
ATAGCCCAGGCAATGCGCTCTATGTTCTGCCTCATCAGAAGCGCACCTTGAAGGAGTCGTAAAGGCCCTGGAAGGGTAGCCACTCTGCCTCTACTTTAGTGACCACGGCGCTGGGTGGGCCTCGGTGCAGGAACTCCAAAAGCCTGCTCAAAGCCTCTTTCTCCCCTTCGGCATCTACTTCTACAGTGCCATCGGGGTTATTGCGCACCCAGCCCTTTATCCCCAATTCCTGGGCCTTAAGGCGGGTGTAGTAGCGAAAGTTCACCCCCTGCACTATCCCGTGAACCTTAGCCCTAAGGCGAGCCATCTCCATAGCGCACCTCCCAAACTAATTATACATCGGCTTGTGGCCGTAAAAGCAAAGAAGGGTGCTTCCGTAAAGGCGTCTTTCCCTCAACTCCAAAGTCCCAAGAGGCAATTCCTCGTACTCTTTGGGGAAGATTTGCGCTACAACTAAGCCTTCGGGGGAGAGGAAGTTGACCTTGTCCAAGGCTAAAAGTGTTTTGGCCCAGAGGCCAAGATATTGGGGCGGAGCCAAGTAGATGATGTCATACAACTCCGTCGGCTCCTTTTTCAAGAACCTGAAGACATCGTCCTGCACTACTTCGGCGCGAGCTTCAAGGCCTGTCCGGCGCAAGTTCTCCCGCAAAACTCTGATTACAGCCGGGTCCTTTTCCACAAAAGTCGCCCTTAATGCCCCCCGACTTAAAGCCTCTATGCCCACACTTCCGGTCCCGGCAAAGAGGTCTAAAAACAAAGCTCCTTCCACTTTGCTCCCCAGAATGTCAAAAAGGGCAGCTTTTACCCTATCGGTTATAGGGCGGGTTTTTCTTCCAGGGACTGAAAGCAGCCTTATTCCCCCAGCTTCCCCAGCAATTACCCTCATACCTTGCCCCTGACCCTCTCACGGCAGAACCACAAAAGGGCTATGAACCCTAAAACTTCCCCAACCAATAGTTCGGGATGCTCACCCATAACCTCAAAGTAAGCCCTCCCGAAAGCTTGGGGAGAACCCACATCCCGCCATTTGTGGAAGCTCCAGCCTTTGAATGGGAAGAGAAAGGTCTGAGGGAATTCCCATATCCTATCCAAGAGAAGGTGACCGCTGAAGGCCAGAGCATAGGGCCAAAGAAGTTTATCTTTAAGGGCAGTCCAGGCCCAAACAGCAAGGTGTAAGATTAAAGTGTGGGAGAAAAGGAGGGCAGATTTGGATTCGGGGAAGACGAAAATTGCCAAGGGTTTATCAATCAGGTCGGGCAAAAGGGAAGCCAAGGCTAATTTTGCGTATTTGGTCCGGCCCTTGACTAATCCCTTCTTGCGCAGGAAGCCGAACGAGGCCAAAGTTAATCCCACGTGAGCTAAGGGAAGCATGATGACCTCACCGGACAAGGGCTATGTCAAGGGCTTCCTCCAGGGAGCGGACAGGCACTACCTCCATTCCGTCAAAAGTCCTCTGGCCCGCTTTGACCGAACCTGAGGGGACGAGACATTTCTTGAAGCCAAGCCTGGCCGCTTCAGCCAAGCGCTGGGTCATTTGCCTCACCCCTCTAAGTTCCCCCACAAGCCCTATCTCCCCAACTATCGCCAAATCGGCGGCTACGGGGACATTGCGGAAGCCAGAAGCAATCGCTACTGCCACAGCTAAATCCACCGCCGGCTCCTTTATCTTTATCCCTCCTACCACATTCACAAACACATCCTGGTCGGAAAGGTGCAATCCAACTCTTTTGGTGAGGACTGCGATAAGCAGAAGCAGCCGGCTGAGGTCAATCCCGTTAGCCGTCCGGCGAGGGATGGCGAAACTTGTGGGGGAAGTAAGGGCTTGGATTTCCACCAAAAGGGGCCTGGAGCCCTCCATAGTTACCGCAATAGCCGAGCCCGAGGCATTGGGGACCCTTTCGGCCAGGAAAATTTCCGAGGGATTAGGGACCTCCCTTAAGCCCTGCTCTTCCATCTCAAAAACCCCAACTTCCGAGGTGGCCCCAAAGCGGTTCTTGACACTTCTAAGGATTCTGTAAGCGTGGAAGGGGTCGCCTTCAAGGTAGAGGACGGCATCAACGGCGTGCTCAAGGACCTTGGGCCCGGCTATATCCCCGGCCTTAGTCACATGCCCTACCAGAAAGACAGGTGTTCCGGTGGACTTAGCCATTTTCAAGAAGGCGTAGGCGCACTCCCTAACCTGCACTATGCTCCCTGGGGTTGATTCCAGGTATTCGGAATAAATGGCCTGGATTGAATCCACCACCACAACGAATGGCTCCATGCGCTCAATGTGGTTGAGGATTTGCTCCAAAGAAGTCTCGGCCAAGATATAGAGATTTTCCTCCCGCACATCAAGTCGGGCTGCCCTCATCTTAATCTGGCGGACGGACTCTTCCCCTGAGACGTAGAGGACTGGGCGGGAGCTCTCGCGGGCTAACATAGAGGCAAGTTGCAAAAGCAAAGTAGACTTGCCGATGCCTGGTTCCCCGGCTATCAAGATTACGGAGCCGGGGACAATACCTCCTCCGAGCACACGGTTCAATTCCAGCATTGGGATTTCTATCCTGGTGACATCCTCGGAAGGGACGGCAGTTATCGGAACAGGCTCGGAAGTTGGGGTAATGAGGGTGCGGGGGGAAGTTTTACGGACTTCTACGACCTTTTCCACCAAAGTATTCCATTCCCCGCACTGAGGGCACCTGCCTGCCCACTTAGGGAAAGAAGCCCCGCAATTTTGGCAAACGTAAACCGTCTTTTCCTTCATCGCTTACCCCTTGAGGTAATTATAAGCCATCCTCTAAAGCAAGGCAAAAAGGGATAGCACGGGGTTAAAACCTCTACCTCGTGGAAAAGTGCTTGCGGGCTGTGCACCCACCTTTACGCCAACTAAAGTGGGGCCCGAAACGCCGGCAAACCCTAAGCCCACGGGGGTGAGCAAGGGGGCCAGGGAGGCGAAGCTCCATGACGGGGGCTGCGGGGCTCCCACAAAACCTCCCACGAGGGCGGGCAAATTAGGACACCCGTGGCAAAAAGATGACTTCACCCCCACTGCGACTCGCCTCAACATTAATTCTTGCCTCAATCTCGCTTGCGTGGTAAAAAGAATTTGGAGGTTTAACATGCTGAGGATAGCTGTCATTGGCGGGGCTTTCTGTGACCCCAAAACGGCCGCTTTGGCTGAAGAAGTGGGAAGAGAAATAGCCAGAAGGGGAGCTATCCTCATCTGCGGAGGATTAGGCGGTGTAATGGAAGCCGCTTGCCGCGGAGCTAAATCCGAAGGAGGCCTGACCATCGGAATCCTCCCAGGAACCGACCCCAACGATGCCAACCCCTACGTGGACATCCCCATCGTTACCGGCATGGGAGAAGCCCGAAACGTTATAGTGGTCCGCTCAGCTCAGGCCATCATAGCTATTGACGGCGAATACGGGACACTCTCAGAAATCGCCTTTGCCCTAAAGTTCGGAATACCCGTAATAGGGCTGAGAACATGGGAACTCTTCCGGGAGAGGAAGAGGGTTGAGGATATCGTAGAAGTTGAGACCCCAAAGGAAGCAGTGGAAAAGGCCGTAAGCTTGGCCCAAGCTAAGGCCAAAGTCAGGGGGTGAAGATGCTCTTCCGCGATCGGCATGAGGCCGGGAAGCTCTTGGCCCAGAAGCTCCTGGACTTAAAAGGTAACCCCAATGCCATAGTGTTAGGGATTCCGAGGGGAGGGGTAGTGGTAGCCTATGAAGTAGCCAAAACCCTCGGCCTACCATTGGACGTCTTCGTCGCCCGCAAAATTGGTGCCCCAGGCAACCCCGAGCTGGCCATAGGAGCCGTGGCCAGTGACGGCACCGTGGTCTTAGACGAATTGAGCATCAGCCTCATGGGCGTTCCTAAGCAATACATTGAGAAAGAGACAGAGCGCCAGAAAGAAGAAATCCGCAAACGCCTCCAGGCCTACCGTGGCGGCCGTGAGGGATACTCCCTACAGGGGAAAATCGTCATCTTAGTGGACGATGGAGTAGCCACCGGCGCTACAATCATCGCCTCTCTCCGGGCTATAAAGGCCTCAAACCCTTCCCAAACCATCTTGGCTGTACCCGTTGCCCCACCCGATACCGTGGAAAAACTTCGCCGTGAAGCCGATAAAGTCATCTGCCTCTACACCCCTTCCCCATTCTGGGCCGTTGGGGCATTCTACGTGAACTTTGAGCAAATTTCCGACGAAGAGGTCCAAGCTTTGCTCGCGGAACTGGCATCGGGGGAAGAAAAGTGAGGGCGATTGCTCTTGCTTTCTACGTCTTCCTAAGCCTAACCCTTCTCCTAATCCCTGCTTTCCTTTTCTACCAAAACGCTTTCATAGGCCGCATCTATCCGGGGGTCAAAGTCCTGAACCTTGACCTAAGCGGCCTTTCCCTCTCCGAAGCCAAACTCGTCCTGGAAAAAGAATTCTCAGGCTACCGAGGCTACGACTTATCCCTCACCTTTGGGGAAAAGCGCTGGGAGCTTTCAGCCGGAGAAGCAGGAGCAATTATTGATGCCGAGGAGACTGCCCAGCTGGCTTACAGTGTAGGCAGGGAAGGACCATTTTTAGAAAGATTGAAGGCTCAAGCCAAAGCTTTAATCCGAGGCATAACCCTCCGCCCTGCAGTTAAAATTGACCGTGGCAGGACCCTTACCATCCTCAATAGAATTGCAACTGAGCTCAACCGACCCTCAAGGGATGGGAGCCTGAAATTGGGACCAGACCTCTCAGTGCTGGAAGTTACCCCACAGGACGGCCTGGAAGTTGATTTGGAAGGGACTCTTAAGAGGATTGAGGAGAAGATAGCCTCAATGCAGCCTGGCGAGGTGGAAGTAGACGTGAAAGTCCTGCCCGCCTCTGTGGCCGAAACCTCCTCCGCCCGAGCCAAGGCCGAGGAAGCATTGCGTTCTCCCCTAATCCTGCGCTTCCAAGACCGCTCTTTCGGTGTGGACCCTGCCACCATTGCCTCCTGGCTCAAATTTCGCCAAGTTCCTACCAGTGATAGCCGCACCAGGATAGAAATAGATGTGGATGAAGAAGCAGTGGAAGCATTTTTGCAGAAGCTTGCAGCCATCATAAACCGAGAGCCAAGGGATGCGCGCTTTGATTTTGACCCCACCACAGGCAAGCTAATCCCAATCGTTTACAGCCAGGAAGGGTATTCCCTTAAGATTGAAGAAGCTACCGAGGCCATCCGCAAGGCATTAATCCAGGGGCAGAAAGAATTAGAACTGCCGGTAGAAATCATAAAACCGGCCGTGGCTACAGAAGATGCCCCTAAATTGGGGATAAAAGAGCTTGTGGCCGTCGGGACGACGGTATTTAAAGGGTCATCGCCAGGAAGGGTTCAGAACATAAAAGTTGCCTCTGCTCGCTTCCACGGAATAGTAGTGCCACCAGGCGAGATTTTCTCCTTCGGGAAATACCTCGGCCCCGTGACTGCAGCCGAAGGATACGAGGAATCGCTCATCATCTGGGGCGAGGCTACCATCCCAGACGTTGGCGGCGGCATATGCCAAGTTTCCTCCACCCTCTTCAGGGCAGCTTTCTGGGGCGGGTATGAAATCGTTGAAAGGCATCCCCATGCCTTCCGAGTCCGCTGGTATGAACCGCCTTTGGGCATGGATGCCACCGTCTACATCCCCTGGGCCGACTTTAAATTCCGCAATGATACCCCATATTACATCCTCATAGAGAGCGAAGTGGATGAGGAAAAGGGCACCCTTACTTTTAGGTTTTACAGCACCCCAACCGGCCGAACGGTAGAGATGGAGGGGCCTTTCACTTCCAACGTTGTCCCCCACGGCCCTCCGGAGTATCGCCCTGACCCAACCTTGCCCAAAGGAGTGGTAAAGCAAGTGGAGTGGCCGGTGGACGGGGTAGATGTAGAAATAAGGCGCATAGTGAGGGAAGGGGAAAGGATAATCCGCCGGGACACCTTTTTCAGCCGATACAAGCCCTGGCGTGCTGTCTTCTTAGTGGGAACAAGGGAATGACCAAAAGGCTTCTAATTCTGCTCACGGTAGCTTTAGCCCTGGCCTCCTGTCAATTTGCTCGCCCCACGGGGACCTCGATTCAGCCCCTTCAAAGGCGAGAAGTTAAACCTGAGTTATCGGAGATAACCGTAGGTTTTGTGGAAGGTTTTGAACCCTCTTGGCTCTGGCTCCCCAAATCTCTGGGGCCTCTTTCCCCCTTGGACTTGGCCTTTGAAAGCCTCCTCTCCCTGTCCCCCACCGGGACCCTTGAGCCCAATCTCGCCCGTTTTGAAATATCGCCTGAGGGGACAGCAGTGACTTTCACCCTGAAATCGGACATATTCTGGCATTCTGGGGAGAAGCTCACCGCTTTTGATGCCGCTACCTTCTTAGAGGCGGCCTTTAGCCCAGAGCATCGCGGCCCCTTAAG